>NZ_SLKM01000317.1:0-6705 GCF_007134575.1 Natronospira sp. | reverse complement strand
TGGGACCCGGATGTATCTGGCACTCAGGTTGTGACAGTTGAACCCGTGGCAGACGGGCATCTTGCGATCGGCGGCCAGTTCACAAAAGCCGGAGGGGAAACGCGCTCGTCACTCGCCATTCTCGATAGCAGCCTTGGGAACGCCATCACCGGTACCGGCGACCCGGAGGTATTGGGAAGCGTACTCTCGCTTTCCCATTTCCCTGACCAGGACATTCTCTTCGTAGGGGGTGCTTTCGGTGATATTGGCGGTAGCGATAATGGGAATATCGCTGCAGTGAGCGACACCGGGCTCTCACCCATCACCTGGGATCCGGACCCGAATCGATCTGTCTGGTCAGTTCTCTCTGACGGCGATGACCATGTCCTGGCAGGGGGTGATTTCACCGAAATCGGTGGAGGGGCTCAGGGTCGCTTCGCATTGCTGTCATCTGGCGGAAGTGTGGTTGCGGATACCCCGGAGGCAAATGGAACCGTATTCGACATGTCCCTTGATACGGATAGCGGTCGGCTTCTGGTCGCAGGCAGGTTCACCGAGTTCGCGGGTGAACCCGCCATTGGGCTGGCCGAGCTGAACCTGGAGAACTTGGAATTTTCGCCGCTTGGCCCCACCCCTGAATTCAACGGGGAAGTCCGGGCTGTCGCGCAAGGGAATCAAAGAATTGTCGTCGGCGGATTTTTTGCCGACATGAGCGGAGATGGCCATGCCGGCTTCGTGATTGTCGATGACGACTTTCAGCCACTTATCGAAGCACCGCCAGGCCGTTTTCATGCAAGCCAATCGCAGATTTCGGCAAATTCCGCCCAAGGCCAGGTTGGCGAGTTTGCCGAGAAAGGGCCTTTGGGTCTGCTTGATCCCTTCAACCACTGATCCGGAAGCGTTCGGGGGCCGATGACTGATCATCGGCCCCCGAAACTCTCCTTCTGCGAAGACACTGCCTCGCCCAAACGGACGCTTCTTTGCGCATTTACTGGTCTTGACGGGGCCTGCTTTTTATCCAAACCGGCTCAACGCTACGATTCCGCCTCCATACTGTCATCACTGGTCCTGAGGAACCAAATGGCAGTACCGGCAACGAGTGCAAAAATCACCAGCGCGCCGACCAAGAAGGGCGCAATAGTCGGATTGGGAAACAAATAAATCAGAAGGGAAACCGTAGCGAGCGATGCAATCGTGTAGAAAACAGCGAGCAGCCAAAGCGCGGTGCGTGCCGCATAGTCAGAAATCAGGCAGGCCATGAACGGCACCATACCGAAGGCGAGGAATATCGCCAATACGATCAGAAACAATCCACCAGGTGCTCCATCAAGGGAAAACACCACAGGCAAGCCAGTCACCCCTGCAAGAAACCCCGTAATCATGCGGCATTGGACCATACTTGAAACGATGATAGTTCATCACCTCCCCTCCATAGCGCTTAAACACCCGAGCAAGTAGATACCAATCACTACTCTCATCAAGAAAGCTCCACGGTGCTGCCTTGCTGATCAAGCTCATGATAGGCGAGTGACAGAAAACCGGTCTCTACCACGAGAATGGCGACCAATAGAATGCTCAGTCCAATCTCAATCGCTGCGGGCAGATCGGCGGCCAGAAGGAATACAAACGGGAATGCGGCTGCGAAGTAGTGCCCGTAATACCGGAGCAGATAAACCGCTCCGACGACAATCTTCAAAATATCCAGGGAACGCTTCGCCTTGATAGCGGCGGTACTCATACCCCCCCCTTTTCAACTGCGACCCCAAATGGCCTTGCACTATACCTGGCGAGCGCCTCAGCAAGCGAGGCGCTGTATCTTGGACTATTTTCCAGCAACGCTGGATCGGCGGTTCCCCATCCGGCCCTGACGGCTCCTTCTCCCTTCCCCGCGCTTCGTCGTTGCGATTAGGATGGCGCAAGGCACGGAGGATGATCTCATGAACGAGCAGTCGGCGGCGATCAGGCTGGATGGCGTGGACAAGGACTTCGCCGAGGCCGGGCGGTCGCGGCAGGTGCTGGCGCAGGTGTCGCTGTAGGTGGCGCCCGGTGGGCAGCTGGCCATTGTCGGGCGCAGCGGGGCGGGCAAGTCGACGCGGCTGAACGTGATTGGCGGCCAGGGCCTGCGAATTCGAGCTGGACCTGACGCTGAACCCGGCCCGCCCCCACGTCCTGCAGGGCGATCAGGGCTACAGCCGGAAAGGCCCCGACCCTGGCAACGCCTCCCGCTACTTCTCCTACACCCGCCTCGACACCCAAGGCCTCATCCACCTGGACGAGGAAGCACACCGGGGGGAGGGTCTCGGCTGGATGGACCGGGAATGGGGCAGCAGCGCCCTGAGCGAAGAGCAGACCGGCTGGGACTGGTTCTCCCTGCAACTCTCCGACGGTAGCGACATCATGTTCTACCGCCTGCGGGAAGAGAACGGCCAAACCAGCCCCTTCAGCAAGGGCCTCCACGTCACCCCCGACGGCGACACCCGTCTGCTCACCGTCAACGATGTCGAGCTCGACATCCAATCCCACTGGCAAAGCCCAAAAACCGGCGTCCGCTACCCTCTCGCCTGGCAACTCCGCATCCCGGAACTGGCGCCAACCCTGAATATCGAACCACGTCTCGAGGCCCAGGAAATCGACGGCACCTTCCGTTACTGGGAAGGGGCGATGACCGTAGAGGGGGAGCGCGAGGGCCAGGCGATTGATGGACAAGGCTATCTGGAGTTGGCGGGATACTGACACATACCCATTTGAGTCCTTTCCCACGCCTGGGCGATCCAGCCATGCTGACAGCACTCCGCTCGGTTTGCCCCAGAAAAGAAAAGGGAGGCCGAAGCCTCCCTTTTCCAGGTATTGCCCCAGTTGGGGCTGATGCCTTTTCCTCAGTGCAGGCGCTTGACGTCGTCCAGTTTGCTGGCCGGGTGGTCGTCCGAGGCCCCCTGCAGGGCCTCATCGGAGGCATCCTTGCTCGGCGTCGCCCCGTGACCAACCTGATTGGCAGAAGCGCTCGGCCGGCTCTTGGCCTCGACCGCCATGGAGGCGGCCTCCGGGCCGGGCCAGACCGGCTCCAGGGTATCGGCATCAAGCACGACGAGCGGGCCGTGAAGCTGGCCATCGTAATGCCGGAAGTCGCCACCCAGCACGATATGATCTTCATCCTGAGACAAGGTTTCTACCCAGCCGTCCGTGAAGTTGACATTATTATTGTTAAGGGTGACGTCGGTGTCATCTACCGTCAGGACGCCATAGCCATCTTCCCAGCCCAGTAGCAATCGATTCTCTGCTCCCAGATAGGATACCGCCCGCATTGGAACTGCCGCACCAGTGGCATCAGCGAGTTCCGAGTTACCGTCTATCTGAGCGAAGTACTCCTGCGATTCGCCCGCAATATTCTGGAAGCCACCTGCCAAGAACGTGGTGTGGCTCGGTGATGGATCCGTATTGGTTGCGATAGCATGGACAGTCCCATCGGGATCAGGAGTCCAATTCCGCAGAGTAAGGTCGCTGTCGTCGAAAAAAGCGGCATTCTCCCTCGTGGAGCCGCCTGACTCGCTAAATGAGCCACCGACGGCAATAGCATTGGCTGGCGAATCTTTCGCAATGGTATAAACGGGGCCATCCAGCTCCGGATCGTTGACCAGGAAGGGCTGACCGACGTCCCCGTCCAGGTAAGTCAAGCTACCCCAGGACTGACCGGCCACCTCCGTAAATTCGCCGCCCATGTAGAGGTTACCGTCGTCCTTGAGGACAAGGGCATTGACGGGGCCATCGGTCGAAGGATTCCAGCCGTCGAGGTCACCATCCACCTGGGTAAATGCAACAGCGTTACCCACATCAACGCCATTGGCCTGGCTGAAGCTGCCTCCTACATAGACAGTGCTTCCTTCCGGTGCAATCGTCCGCACTTCCCCATCATTGATCACGGGATTCCAGTCCGTCAGTCCGAAGTCCACCAGCGAGAAGGAGGCAAGCCGCGGACGATCGTAACCGCCCATGTAATCCACATTGCCGAAGGCCAACATGGTCTCGCCACTGATCAGGAACTCGTGGCCTCTAAGTCCCACTGCAACGGGATTCCAATCTCCATCCGGTTCACCGCTTCCGGCTTCCACCCGGGCGAAGTTAGTCAATCTCTCATCGCCAATGTAGGAAAAGTTTTCACCGGCGATGTAAAGCATGCCATCGTGCAGCGCAAGATCATAAATGATTGCGCCTTCCGGCATGTCGACGGACCAGTCATCCCTGACCGCGCCAGTATCCTGATCTACCCGCGCCACGGCCTCACGTTCGGCGCCGCCAACCTCCTCGAACCAGCCGCCGATAATCAGATCATCGCCGTCGCCAATGACACTCGTGACAGCCATTCCCGATATATCTGCATCAAAATCATCGAGTATACCGTCCAATACCTCGAATGCAGCCAGACCGGATCTAGCCTCACCATTCGCCTGGCCAAAAAGCCCGCCGACGAAGAGACGATCATCATGGCGACTCACATGCCAGACGGGCCCGTCAGTGGAGGCATCGAAGAGATCGATGGGGCTTCCATCTCCGGCATTCAAAGCTGTCACATTGTCCGTGAAATGCCCGCCAAGATAGAGGTCATCACCATCGAGAACCATGGACCGGACCGTATTGGTAATCTCTGATGCGTCGAAAGCCGTGTCGAGGCTGCCATCCAGCTCCAGAGCTCCGACATGCTGGTAGTCACTATCTCCGGCCAGACTATCGAAACTACCACCAACATAAAGGCGGTCGTCACTCACTGCCATTGCGAACACAAAAGAACCGGGTGCGGGAACATCCCAGTCTTGATCCAGGCTGCCGTCCGCATTCAAGCGAGCCAGGTTTTCCCGTGGTTCGCCCTGAATCGTGTCAAATGCGCCACCAACAAACCAACCGCCATTCGGGTCTTCCACGACGGCGTAGACTATACCGTTGGAGTCGTCCGATGAAACATCCATCTTGGGACCGGTCATTTCTGCAGTGGCTTTGTCCAAACGGTACATTGCCATGCCGCCAGTACGGGGACCATAGCTTTCAAAATCACCGCCCACATACAACACACCGCCACTAATCGCGGTATCGTTGACAGTTCCAGACAGCTCGTAGGTCATCGGGGTCGCGTAGGCTGGGGCAGAAAGCCCACCACCGACCTGCTTGACGAAGGCATAGACTGTATCAGCCTGCAAACCATCGTCTTCCACGGTCAGCGTGTGCTCGCCACCGGAAGCAGCCGGGATCATACCACCGTTATCGCAGGACGTGACGTTGCTCCAGTCGCACTCGGGATCGGTGGAAAACAGGATATCGACATCACCGGCTCGATCCCAGTCCAACACCACGGAATTGCGTTTGCTCGAGGCACCGACATTCAGCGCCTCGCAGGTCACCATGACGTCATCGACGTCGGCCATGTCAATCGTGCCGGTTTCGTTATCCAGCTCGCAAACCATTTCATCTGGGTGGCTCTCGACTGCGACGGTATAGTCTTCCCCATGACCAAGCTCGGTATTGAAGGCAAACGGCCCGTCATCATCGAGAGAAAGCGTCTCATCACTATTCAGCTCGAGCACAGCGGTGGAGCCGTTCAAACCGCTCACTTCGCCGCCGACGGAGTAGGTCAAATCTTCACAGTTGACCTGGATGTCATCCACATCGGCGTCCGCGACTGTGCCGCCACCGTTTTCGACCGTACATTCCTGGCCATCCGGCTGCGTTTCGACCAGCACCTGGTAGGTCTCGCCCTCTTCCAGCTCTGTATCGAAGCTGAAGGCACCGTCACCATCAATGGTCAACGATTCGTCGCCATTGAGCTCCAACACCAGGGGCTCGGGCCCCAATCCGCTAACCTCGCCGCCGATGGCAAAAGTCTCTGCCTCACCAACCTCGTCGTCATCGCTGCTACTGGAACAGGCTGCCAGCCCACCCAGCGATAGGGCCAGAGTTGACACGAGAAGCGCGGGCAATAAGCGTGTGCGCAGTATTTGATCATCAAATGTCTGATTGCTCATGAAAATCTCTCCGTTTCCTCCCTGTCTGGCCACCGAAGGCAGCCAGAGACTGCGAATATCGACAGTAAGAGGTCTGAATGTCGAGCAGGTCCCCGCAAAAAGAGAGCAATAACCCAAGAAGCTCCCCCATAGCGCCTGTCTCGTTAACGCTTCCAGGATCCGGCAGTCGAAACTTGCTGCTATCTTCGTGAATCCAGCCGATTGCCATTTCTAGAGGATTCCACCCTCTACCTTAGTCCCCGGCTCTGTGGCTGCCACCCCCCACGTGGGGGACCATCTTTGGGCCTCTGGCGCGCTAAGGGTGGCCTTTCGCAAGCTGCAATGAGCCGGACTGGGGTCGAGGAGCCCACGGTTAGGGCCTTTGGGGCGAGGAGCGGCCTGTAGAAGAGAGGGAGGCTGGCGCCCCCCCTTAAGCCGAAAACAGGCGGATCGGGACAGGTTGGAACTGCAGCTCTCAGGCGCCAGCCACAATAATTTGGTCCGCCTGCGCGAAAAGAAAGGCTATGAGCAAAATCCACCACAGCGCACCTGACGACGATATCCGCCCGCAAGTGGAAGAATTCGACGGCACCAGCCGCTACTGGGACTGTCCGATGCACACAGGGTCACGGAGGCGAACAGAAATTTAGTGTCCCTGAAATCGGCAGGCTAGCGATTCGAGTAGTGGGTTTCCTGGTCTCACTTGTCTCTTCTGCCGATTACGCAACAGGCAGGGAGA
>NZ_SLKM01000024.1:0-6738 GCF_007134575.1 Natronospira sp. | reverse complement strand
TTTCCCTCGTCCCGCCTGGGCTATGTCAGTTTTGACCGCATCACTCAGGCCGGTCTGATCTGGCTGCTGGGACCGGCGGCCTCGGCGGTATTCAATGCCGTGGCGTCGTTGATTTTTCCCTTCCATATCCGCGCTCAGACCGGGAATAGCCGGGCTCAGGCCTTGCTGCGGGCGCTCCATAATGCGGGCATGATCATTCTTACCATCCTGGCCGGTGGCCTGGCTTTTCGTCTTGCCGGGGGCAGTGCCCCGGTGAGTGCCTTGACGCCGGCACTGATTCTGCCGGTGGCGGCTACCATCGTCAGCATGCAGCTGGTCAACGGCTTGTTTGTTCGCATCCGGGTAGCCCTGACCGATGGACGTATTCGCATTCCCGTGGACTGGTTTGCCAATACCCTGGAGCCGGCGGCGGCCCTGATTGGCCTGCTGACGGTGATGATTGCCATCAACACGGATCGGGTGCTGACCCTCTCCTATCTCTTCGTGCTGATGGCATTGATGTTCACAGTGAAGCGTTTGAGTGACAGCCGTCAGCGACTGGAGGAGAAGGTTCAGCAGCGCACCGCCGAGATCGAGGCGCAGAATCAGCGTCTGGAAATGGCGCGGGTCAGGCAGCAGGAACTGGTGGAGAAGCTGGAACGACTCAGCCGCGAGGACGAGCTGACCGGTCTGTGCAATCGCCGTCACATGGATGAGTTTCTCCGGCAGGAGAAAGAGCGGCTACAACGTTATGGCGGCACGCTTGCCATTGCCTTGATGGATATTGATCACTTCAAGGAAGTCAACGACCGTTATTCTCATCAGCTGGGTGACAAGGTCTTGATGACCGTTGCCGAGATACTGCAGCACGAGGCCCGAAGCACCGATCTGGTTTCCCGCTATGGCGGCGAGGAATTCGTGATTGCCCTGCCCAACGCGGACGAGGATGGCGCCCGGCAGGTCATCGAGCGATGTCGTGAAGCGGTCCAGTCCCATCCCTGGGAACGGCTTCAAGCAGGTCTGTCCCTCAGCATCAGCGGTGGTGTTGCGGTCCTTGATGAGGACATGGATCTGCAGGCTCTGTTTCGCCGCGCCGACCAACGCCTTTATCAGGCCAAGGACCAGGGCCGTAATCGGATTGTCGTGTCCGATTGAAATTTTCTCATTGCTCTTGAACTGTCCTAGCCATCCCGCCCGAACACATCCAATACCCGTTCACGCAGATCTTCAAGTGACGTTCCCGCTTCGGCGGCGATGAAAATGGTGTCGTCACCGGCCACGGTCCCGGCCATGCCCTCGGGCTGTCGCTTGTCCAGGTGCAGGCCCAGCATCTGGGCATGGCCGGGATCGGTTTTCAGGATCACCAGATTGGGTGGGACCAGGCTGATGTCCATGCGGGGCAGCACGGTGACCGGTTCCCGGCTCACCCGGTAGCGGCCGTCCTGCTTGCGGATGGACAGCTTGTGCAGGTGGCGGGAGAGGGTTGGCTGGGTGAGTTGGATGCCCTGTTCGGCCAGGCGCGCCAGCAGGCTGGCCTGGTCGCGGATGGGCTCGGCTTCGATGATGGCCAGGATCTGCTGGTCGGTGTCCATTGCATGTAATCCGCATATTCAGGTGAATATGCGAATAATATCAGATCTTTTCCGTATTTTCCCCAATTAATTCCAGATCCGTCTTGCATATATGCATTTATCGTTGCATGGTATCCACTCAGAAGTGTGGCCCGTCCCGGGTCGCCTGCAATGCAACGAGGTAGATCATGTCGCCACTGGCGGACAACACGGCCCTGCTGGCCACCTATTCGGGCTTTCCCTTCCCGCTGGTGGCCGGCCGGGATGAGCAGGTCTTCGGCGCCGATGGCGAGGCCTGGCTGGATCTTTACGGCGGCCATTGCGTGGCCCTCACCGGCCACGGCCACCCCCGCGTGGTGGCCGCGGTCAGCGAGCAGGTAGCCCGGCTGGCTTTCTATTCCATGGCCGCCTCGCTGCCGGTGCGCGATCAGGCCGCCGAGGCCCTCTGCGATTTTGCCCCCGATGGCCTGGATCAGGTCTTTTTCTGCAACAGCGGGGCGGAGGCCAATGAAAACGCCTTGCGGATTGCCGCCATGCTCACCGGTCGTGACCGCTTTGTCGCCTTCGAGGGCGGCTTTCATGGCCGCACGCAATTGGCCCTGTCGGTTTCCGATGTGCCCGGGCTGCACGCCAAGGCCCCGGGGCTGAGGGCCGAGGCCAGCCTGCTGCCCTTTGCCGATCACGCCGCGCTGGCGGCCGCCGATTTCTCCGATGTGGCTGCCGTGATTGTCGAGCCGATCCAGTCCATGGCCGGTGTCCGCGCTGCCGACACCGCCTGGTTGCGGGCGCTCGAGGCCAAGTGCCGGGCCAATGGCTGTCTTTTGATCTTCGATGAAATCCAGACCGGCATGGGCCGGCTGGGCACCCCCTTCGCCGCCGACCTGCATGGCATTCGCCCCGATCTCATGACCCTGGCCAAGGGGATGGCCTCGGGCTTGCCCATGGGCGCGGTGCTGATGCAGCCGGCGGTGGCCGGGACGCTCGCGCCGGGGGATCTGGGCAGCACCTTTGGTGGCGGGCCCCTGGCCTGTGCCGCCTTGCTTGCCACGCTCAAGATCATCCGCGAAGAGCATCTCATGTGCAGTGCGGCTCAGGCCGAGCAGGCCATTCGGCGGGGCCTCAAGGGCAGTGTGGTCAGCGCGGTGCGGGGGCACGGGCTACTACTCGGACTGGTGGCCGGCACCCAGGCCGCCTCTCTCAAGGACTGGCTGCAGTCCCGGAACATCCTGGTGGGCGGCTCCGCCGACCCCGGCGTGCTGCGTCTGATGCCGCCGCTGACTCTAAGCCCCCGGGCGGTGGCCACCCTGATTACCGCTGTGCACGCCTTCAGTGCGGATGCTCGGCAGGATGCGGTCCCGTTTGAGCCGGCAAAGGAGGCAAGCCGGTCATGCCACATCTGACCCATTTGGAAGACCTGGGGACTGCCGGCGTGCCCCGGGTGATTGAGCAGGCCTTGGCCTGGAAGGCGGACGGGCCCGGCGCCCATCTGCGTGATGTGCTGCTGGGCATGTTGTTCTTCAATCCCTCCCTGCGCACCCGTGCCTCCTTCGAGGCGGTGATGGCCCGCGGTGGCGGGTCGGCCCTGATACTGGAGGCCGGCAAGGGTGCCTGGGCCATGGAGCACCGCGAGGGGATCGCCATGGACGGCGACCGGCCCGAGCATGTGCGCGAGGCCGCCCCGGTCCTTTCCCGCTATGTGGACCTGCTCGCGGTGCGCGCCTTTGCCCAGTTGCAGGATGATCAGGTCGACGAGGGCGATGCCCTGATACGGGCCTTTCGGGCCCATGCCACGGTACCGGTGATCAGCATGGAGTCGGCCCGCGAGCATCTCTGCCAGGGCCTGGCCGATGTGCTCACCCTGCGGGAGCGCTACGGCAGCCTGAAGGGCCTGCCGGTGACCCTGAGCTGGGCGCCGCATATCAAGCCCCTGCCCAAGGCGGTGCCCAATTCCTTTCTGCTCACCGCGGCCGCCGCCGGCTGCCAGGTCCGCATCGCCCACCCGCCGGGCTTCGAGCTGCCCGGCCCGGTAATGGCCCAGGCCGTGGCTCTGGCCGCGGAAAGCGGCGGCTCGGTCGAGCTCGGCCATGACCAGGCCGCCGCGCTGGCGGGCTCCCGGGCAGTCTATGCCAAGGCCTGGGGCCCGGTGCTGCCGGCAGCCGGCGATGCGGCCGCCATGATGCAGGCCTATCCCGACTGGCAGGTCGGCCCGGCGCAGATGGCCCGCGCCGAGACCGATGCCAGCCTGCTCCACTGCCTGCCCGTGCGCCGGAACGTGGAAGTGGCCGCCACGCTGCTGGACAGTCCCGCCAGCGCGGTGGTGGATCAGGCCGAGAACCGTTTCCATGTCCAGCGCGTGCTGCTGGACATGGCCCTGGGGCAAAGCGCGTTGACGGAGAGGAGTGCGGCATGAATCCCCATCTCAATCCCTGGCGGGTCCTGCGCTCGGCGGCCCGCTATGTCGATCAGTTCCGGGACCAGGTCTTTGTCATCAAGCTGGGCGGGGAATTGCTCGCCCGTCCCGCCCATCGCCGTCGCATTGCCGAGCAGCTGGCGGTCCTCTGGCGTTTCTCCATTCCCCTGGTCGTGGTCCATGGCGGTGGCAGTGATCTGGATGGACTGTGCCGCGCCATGGGGGTGGCGGTGGAGAAAAGGGGCGGTCGCCGCCTGACCTCGCCGGCGGTGCTGGATGCGGCCAAGATGAGTTTTCTTGGCCGCTTGCAGACCGATCTGCTCGCCGAGCTGCGGGCCGCGGGCCTGTCGCCGGTGGGGCTGTCGGGCGTCGATGCCGGCCTGGTCAGGGCCCGGCGCCGTCCGCCGGTGACGGTTGACGGCGAGAGGGTGGATTTCGGCGAAGTGGGTGACATCGAGGCGGTCAATCCCGCGCTGCTGCGGGAACTGCTGGCCGCCGGTCATTTGCCCGTGGTGGCCTCGCTCACCGGCGATGAGCAGGGCCAGGTGTTCAACACCAATGCCGACAGCCTGGCCGCGGCCCTGGCGGTGGCCCTGGGTGCGGAAAAACTCTTCTATCTGCTGGAGCAGCCGGGGCTGCTGCGCGACCGTCAGGACCCGGCCAGCCTGGTGACCGAGATCGGACCCATGGGCCTTGAGGCCATGATCGCCGACGGCCGCATCCGTGACGGCATGCGGCCCAAGGCCGAGTCCATCCTCCAGGCCCTGGCGGACGGTGTCGGCCGGGTCCACCTGGTCTCCGGCCTGAGCGCCGATGCCCTGCTCGAAGAGGTGTTCACCAACGAGGGCAGCGGCACCATGATCCACCGGGATGCCGGGACGGAAACCGAGGCAGCCGACGACGGGGCCGGCCAGGTACCCCCCGGGGAGGTGGCCCATGTCGGCTGAACAGGCCGGCGCCTTCGCCACCAGCGAAGCGCCGGAAAAAAGTGAAAGCGCCGATCTGTTGTGGGCCAAGGGCCTGCCCCTGGACCGGGTGATTCATGATTTCACCGTGGACGAGGATCCCGTTCTCGATCCCCTGATCCTGCCCTGGGACGTGATCGGCAGTGCCGCCCATGTGCGCATGCTGGCCCATGTGGATCTGCTCTCGGCGGAGGATGCCGGGAGTCTGCTGGATGCCCTCAGGTTGCTGCATGGTCAGGCCCTGGCCGGGGAGCTGCCCATCCATGCCAGCCAGGAAGACGGCCACACTGCCTTGGAGCAGGCCCTGGTGGAGCGGGCCGGGCAAGCCGGGCGGCGGGTGCATCTGGCCCGTTCCCGCAATGACCAGGTGATCCTGGCGCTGCGGCTCTATCTGCGCGATGCCCTGCTCGGCATGGGGGAATCCCTGGTGGCCCTGGCCGGGGCCTTTGCCGAGCTCGCCGGGCGCCACCTGGACACGCCCATGCCGGGCTATACCCATATGCGCCGGGCCATGCCCTCCAGCGTGGGGCAGTGGTCACTGGCCTTTGCCGAGGGCTTGGTGGAGGAGCTGGAAGCCCTGGAAGGGTTGTGGAAACGACTGGATCGCTGCCCCCTGGGGGCGGCGGCCGGTTTCGGAGTGCCCCTGGCCATCGATCGTGAATACACCGCCCGGCTGCTGGGCTTTCGCAAGGTCCAGCGTAACCCCATTGATGTCAACAACAGTCGTGGCCGCCACGAACTGGCAGTGCTGCACTGGCTGGGCTCGGTGGCCGGGGTGCTGGAGAAGGGGCTGTGGGATCTGGCCCTGTTCAGCACCGAGGAATACGGCTTCTTTCAGCTGCCGGATGCCTTTACCACCGGGTCCTCCATCATGCCCCAGAAACGCAATCCGGACGTGGTGGAACTGGCCCGGGGCCGCTGCCGGGAACTGCGTGGGGCGGCCGCCCAGCTGGAACACCTGGCCGGGGGGCTGCCTTCCAGCTATCACCGTGACAGCCAGCTGATGAAGGCCCCTCTGTTGCGGGCGGTAAGCCGGGCCCGGTCGCTGCTCCCGGTCCTCACCCGGCTGGTCTCGGGCCTGCGCGTGAATCCGCAGGCGCTGGCCGAGGCCTGCGACGACGGTCTTTATGCCGCCCACGAGGCCTGCCGCCGGGCGGCAGCCGGCATGGCCTTCCGGGATGCCTACGGGGAGGTCGCCGGCGAGATTCTCGCCGAGCGTTTCCAGCCCGACCGCGACGCCCTGAGCGGCAGCCACACCGGCGGCGTGGCCCGCCCGGGCATCAGCGCCTGCGAGGTCGAAATCGCCGGTCGGCGGGAGTGGCTGGCCTGCCTGCGCCGGCGTCAGCAGCAATCCATTCAAGCATTGTGGAGTGATGATTCATGAACAAGGGCAAGATCGTACTCGCCTTCTCCGGCGGCCTGGATACCAGTTATTGCGCCCTGTGGCTGCGTGAGCAGGGCTGGGCGGTGCATACCGTGACCGTGGACACCGGCGGTTTCGACGGCGAGGAACTGGCGGCCATCGAAGCCTCGGCCAAACGCGCCGGCGTGGCCGGGCATCGGGTGATTGATGCCCGCGAGGCCCTCTTCCATCGCTTCCTGCGCTTTCTCATTTACGGCAATGTGCTGCGGGGGCACAGCTATCCCCTGTGCGTGTCCGCCGAGCGGGTCTGTCAGGCCGAGGCCGTGGCCGAGCATGCCCTGGCCATCGGTGCCGATGCCCTGGCCCATGGCTCCACCGGGGCCGGCAATGACCAGATTCGTTTTGATGTGGCCTTCCAGTCCCTGGCACCGGACTTGCCCATCATCACCC
>NZ_SLKM01000322.1:0-6782 GCF_007134575.1 Natronospira sp. | reverse complement strand
TGGCATTCCTCTTCCTGTTCACCATTGGTGGCTTCTCCGGCCTGATGCTGGCTATCGTGCCGGCGGACTTCCAGTACCATGATTCTTACTTCGTGGTGGCCCACTTCCACTACGTGCTGGTACCGGGTGCCGTCTTCGCCATCATGGCTGCCGCTTACTACTGGCTGCCCAAGTGGACCGGCTACATGTACAGCGAGTTCTGGGGCAAGACCCATTTCTGGCTGTCCACGATTTCCATTAACGTGACCTTCTTCCCGCAGCACTTCCTGGGCCTGGCCGGCATGCCGCGCCGGATCCCGGACTATGCGGTCCAGTTCACGGACTTCAACTTCATCTCCAGTATCGGGGCCTTTGTCTTCGGTCTTTCCCAGCTGATCTTTGTCTACGTGATCATCCACTGCATCCGCGGTGGTGTGGGTCGCGCGACTGATCGGGTCTGGGAAGGCTCCCATGGTCTTGAGTGGACAGTGCCCTCGCCGGCGCCTTACCACACCTTCGAGACCGCCCCGGAAGTGAAGTGAGGTGAGTGTGTCCGAGCAAGACGATGATCGCACCAAACAAAACCGACGCCGGGCCCGCTTCTGGGCCCTGGTGATCGGGGCCGTTGCGGTCACCTTCTATGTGGGCATCTTTCTGTTGATCAGCACCCGCTATTGAGTCAGCGAGCAAGTCTGACTCGGGAGGCGCGAGAATGAGTTCGGAACAAGACGGCAAGCCTGGCAAGGGCAACAGGGGGCTGGTGGCCCGGTTGACCCTGGCTTCCGTGGCCATGTTTGGTTTCGGCTTTGCCCTGGTGCCGCTCTACGACGTGTTCTGCGAGGTAACCGGGATCAGCAGTTCCTCCACCACCCGCGCGGCCGCCGAACCGGTTGCGCTGGAAGTGGATTATGACCGCAAGGTCACGGTGGAGTTTGTCGCTACGACCAATCAGAGGGACATCTGGCGCTTCACCCCGGAAGAAACCCGCATGCGGGTCCATCCGGGCAAGCTCTACACCACCCACTATCTCGCCACCAATCTGGATGAGCGAGATCGAATGGGACACGCCGTGCCGGATGTTTCGCCAGCGGGTGCCACCCGCTATGTGCAGAAAGTGGAGTGCTTCTGCTTTGAAGAGCAGCTTTTTGCCGGTGAGGAAAGCCAGCGCATGCCGGTGCTCTTCTACGTGGATCCGGAACTGCCGCGCAACATTGGCACCGTGACCCTGAATTATTCCTTCTTCGCCCAGGACGTGGTGGGCGAGAAGTAGGACCCTGACCGGAGGGCCGGCCCTTCGGACCAATAACCATTGCAGGATTGAGGAAGAACGAGATGGCTCAGGAAAAGGGTAGTTACTACGTCCCGCATGAAAGCCACTGGCCCGTGGTGGGCACCATCGGGATGTTCGTGGCCGTGCTGGGTGCGGCTGCTCTGCTGAACGGCCTCCTGTGGGGCACGCCGGTGATGTTCATTGGTGGTGCCATCATTCTCTACATGGTCTGGGGCTGGTTCCGTGATGTGATCAACGAGAGCGTGAGCGGCGCCTTCGGTCCTCAGGAGGATCGCAGCTTCCGCCAGGGCATGGCCTGGTTCATCCTCTCCGAGGTCTTCTTCTTTGCGGCCTTCTTCGGCGCCCTGTTCTACGCCCGGATCTACTCGGTGCCGTGGCTGGGTGGTGAAGGTGCCAACTTCTTTACCGGCCTGCTGCTCTGGGATGGCTTCGAGGCTTCCTGGCCCACCGACGGCCCGGCGCCGCGCCATGACGCATTCAGCACCATGGGTGCCTGGGGCCTGCCGGCCCTGAACACCGCCATCCTGCTGACCTCGGGCGTGACCCTGACCATTGCTCACCACGCCATCAAGGACAACAACCGCAAGGTGCTCAACTGGGGCCTGGGTGCCACCATTGCCCTCGGCCTGCTCTTCCTTGGCATTCAGAGCTACGAATACGTCCACGCCTATGTGGATCTGAACCTGCGGCTGGATTCCGGCATCTACGGTTCCACCTTCTTCATGCTCACCGGTTTCCACGGCATGCACGTGATACTCGGGGCATTGATGCTGCTGGTGGTCTTCTTCCGCTGCCTCAAGGGCCATTTCACACCCGAAAACCACTTCGCCTTCGAAGCCGCCGCCTGGTACTGGCACTTCGTGGACGTGGTCTGGATTCTGGTGTTCATCTTCGTGTATTGGCTCTGAGCCTGTTACACCCAACCGCGAGCCTGTTCCAGTCGGAATTGGCTTCGAGCTACGAGCAACGAGCTGCGAGCCGGCACTGCCAGCTCGTCGCTCGCAGCTCGCAGCTCGCAGCTACTTAACCGGCGGCCCGGTGGGTTCGATGATGCCGAGGGCGAAGCCCAGCATGAGGAGCAGGAAGAGGGCGACGGACAGCCCCACCCGGATGGTCAGTGCCCAGACGGCCCGCTTCGACTGGCCGGCATCCTTCAGCAAATAGCGCAGGGCGGAGCCCAGGCTGATCAGGATGGCCACGATGATGATGAGTATCAAAAGCCGCATTGCGTGATACCTGGCAGGGGCGCCGCCTCAGTGGGCGCCGGAATGGATTCGGCCGGGCCATCGGCCCGAGCCGGGAGGCAGTATGAGACAACAGACCGGCTGGCAGTTCAAGCCGCCCTGGTGGGCCTGGGTCCTGCTGCTCGCTGGCGTTCTCATCTTTTCCAGCCTTTCCGCCTGGCAATTGGGCCGGGCAGAGGAAAAGCGCGAGTTGCTGGAGCTGTTTGAAGCCGGTGCCGAAACCCGCGTTGTGGAAAGCGCTGAACACTGGCAGGAACTCGAGCGTTATGCCCCCGTCCGCCTCAAGGGCCGTTTTCTGCCGGAACGGGAATTCCTCCTGGAAAGCATGCTGCGTGAGGGTGCGCCGGGTTTTCACGTCTGGACACCCTTTCGCCTGAAAGCAGACGGCAGCCTGATTGTGGTCGATCGGGGCTGGATCGCGGATGAGGA
Organism: Natronospira sp.; assembly: GCF_007134575.1. Classification (NCBI taxonomy): domain Bacteria; kingdom Pseudomonadati; phylum Pseudomonadota; class Gammaproteobacteria; order Natronospirales; family Natronospiraceae; genus Natronospira; species Natronospira sp. The sequence goes on along the minus strand of NZ_SLKM01000322.1, from coordinate 3,839 downwards.
TGTCGAGGCCCGACTGGCCGAGCAGAGACCATCGACCGAGTCCCTGACGGTCGCGGGGCGGGTGGACAGTCTGCCCCGGCCGGGTTTCCGTCTCAGTGCCCCCAGCCCCGAAGGTGACTGGCCCCGGCGCATTTATTTTCCGGAGGCGGAGGATTTGCAGTCGCAACTGGGTGAGCCGGTCATCGATGGCCGCCTCTTGATGGATGCCGAGGCCAGTCCCGGCTTTCGCCGTGACTGGGACCCCATCAACATGCCGCCAGAGCGACATCTGGGCTATGCCTTTCAGTGGGCCGCCGTCACCCTGGCCGTGATTATTCTTTTCATCGTCGTCAATCTGAAACGAGTGCACCGCAATGAGTGAGCTTGATCCCCGCACCCGACGTTTCCGCATCACTCTGGTGTTGGTATTTTTGGTCTGTGCCGGTCCCTTCATCCTTGCCTGGCTGTGGTGGGCTTTCCAGGGGCCGATGGAGCCGGCAAGCACCACCAACAAGGGTGAGCTGGTCCATCCCGCCCAGCCCATCGACGATGCCGATCTCAATGCCCTGGCCGGGCGCGCCGGAGAAGGCGAGCGCAGTGTGCTGGGAGACCGTCGCTGGACGGTGATCTATATCGCCGCCGACGGCTGTGGCGCCGACTGTCAGGAAGTGATCTGGGCAACCCGACAGATCCGGCTGTCCCTGGGCCGCGACATGGGCCGGGTGCGCCGGGTCCTGTTCGAGCCGGCCAGCGCGGCGGACCTGGCGCATTATCGTGAAGCGCACCCGGACCTGAGTGTTTTCGACCTGAGTGATTCCCGCGCCGGGGATTTTCTCGAGCAGTTCGAGCTCGATGACGGCCAGGCTGCGCCGGAAACGGGGCGCCTCTACATTGTCGATCCGCTGGGTAATCTGATGATGTACTTCCCGGCAGGATTTGACCCGGACGATTTCATGGACGACATGAAACGCCTGCTTCGTGTTTCACAGATTGGTTAACCAGCCCGGAACCCGAACATGACTCGCTTGCAGATCTTCAACCGCGGCTCCCTGGCCGCCACCATCCTGACCCTGGTGGTGGTTGTCCTGGGTGCCTTTGTCCGCCTCAATGACGCCGGTCTTGGCTGTCCCGACTGGCCCGGCTGTTACGGCGTGATGACCGTGCCCCAGACCGAGCAGCAATTGGACTTTGCTCTGGAGCAGTGGGATGACACCCCCCTGGCCCGGGGCGACGAACAGTGGTTGGCCAAGGCCTGGAAAGAGATGGCCCATCGCTACGTCGCCGGCCTGCTGGGTCTGATGATTCTGGGCCTGGCGATCCTTGCCTGGTTCAACCGCACTGACAAGCGGCAGCCGGTGAAGCTGCCCTGGCTGCTGGTGGGGCTGGTGATCTTCCAGTCACTGCTGGGGATGTGGACGGTGACCCTGCTGGTCAAGCCGGCCATTGTCCTGGCCCATCTCTTTGGGGGCCTGGCCACCCTGTCCCTGCTCTGGCTGCAGTATTTGCGTACCCGCGATCAGGGTGCCCCCGATGAAGCCGCGTCCCTGCCAAGCCGGCCGCGCCGTCGCCTGCGTCGGGCCGGCATCGCCGCCACCGTTGTTCTGATTCTCCAGATCGGCCTCGGCGGATGGGTCAGCACCAACTATGCGGCCCTGGCCTGTCCGGATTTCCCCACCTGCCACGGTGAATACTGGCCGGAGATGGACTTTCGAGACGGCTTCACGCTGTGGCGTGAGCTGGGCAAGAACTATGAGTATGGAGTCCTCGACAATGAGGCCCGGACCGCCATCCATTATACCCATCGCCTGGGTGCCATTATTGCCCTGGCGGTGATCGCGGCCTTCGCCTGGAAGCTCTGGCAGGTGGGCGGCCTGGTACTGCGAAGGATGGCCATCGCGGTCAGCGGCCTGTTGCTGATCCAGCTCGCCATTGGTGTCTTTGTGGTGGTACTGAGTCTGCCCTTGTGGCTGGCCACCGCCCACAACGCCGGGGCGGCGCTGCTCATGCTGGCAATGGTCACCGCGCTCTGGGCGCTGTATGGTAGGCGCCCCGGTACGGATAGCTGAGGACAGGCAGGACCATGACCCAGGCAAGCCCCGACTTTCGCACCCTGGCGGCGGACTATCTTGATCTCTGCAAGCCCAAGGTGGTGGCGCTGATCGTATTTACCGCCATTGTCGGCATGTTGCTGGCGGTGCCGGGTGCCGTGCCCCTGGATTTGTTCATCTTCGGCACCGTGGGCATCGGCCTGGCGGCGGCCTCGGCGGCGGCCATCAACCATTTCATTGATCGGCGCATCGACGCCGAAATGGCGCGTACCCGCAAGCGGCCCCTGCCCACCGGCCACCTCAAGGGCTGGCAGGTCCTGAGCTTCGCCGCCGTTCTCGGCATCACCGCGATGGCGCTGTTGTGGTTTCTGGTCAATCCCCTCGCCGCCGTGCTGACCCTGGCCTCGCTGGTTGGCTACGCCATCATCTACACCGTCTTTCTCAAGCGGGCGACGCCACAGAACATCGTCATTGGCGGGGCCGCCGGCGCGGCGCCGCCGGTGCTTGGCTGGGTGGCCATTACCGGCGAGATTCACCCCCACGCTCTGTTGCTGTTCCTGATCATCTTCACCTGGACGCCGCCTCATTTCTGGGCCCTGGCCATTCACCGCCGGGAAGAGTACGCCAAGGTGGACATGCCCATGCTGCCGGTCACCCACGGTGTCGATTTCACCGGTTGGCATATCATTTTCTACACCATCCTGTTGTTACTGGTGACCCTGCTGCCCTGGCTGACCGGCATGTCCGGTCTGCTTTATCTCGTTGTGGCCGTGGTCCTTGGTATAGCCTTTCTGGCCTATACCATCGCCCTCAAGCGTGACCCGGACAGCCGCTGGCCCATGAAGACCTTCGGCTTCTCCATCACCTATCTCATCGGTGTCTTTGCGGCCCTGCTCATCGACCATTATCTGGCCGTTTGGCTGGCCTAGGCGTTCCGTTTTTGCCACAGGGGCGGCGCGCATCGTGGCCGGCTGTCGGTCGCCGGGGAATCACGTCGGCCGTCTCCTTCCCATCACCCGCAAGCCTTTGACTTCAAAGTAAACCCATCCGAATCAAGGGCATTGGAGTGCGTGGTGCCCCGTCCCCATCCGTCTGCTCATTTTGACCCCGCCGTTGTGAGCGTGCTACTTCTGAAGGCTCAAATCTGACGGGGGGGAACTGTCTGCGCCAGCGTGTTGCGGTCGGTCGCCCGTCTTTGTGTTAACACGGGAGGGGCAACATGCCTGGCAAGATCCTTCGCAAGACCTTCATCATGGCCATCGTGGCCGCACTCACCCTGGGCAGTGCCAATGGCCTGGCCAGCGAAGATATGGCAGCGGACAGCCAGTGGCGGGACTGGAGTGGCAAGCAGGCCATTCAGGATGGTCTCGACAGTGATGAAATCCAGACATGGATCGTACGTCTCCATGACGCCCCGGTCGTTCGTTACACCGGTGGCATCCCCGGCCTGGAGGCCACCAGCCCCCGTGTGACCGGCCAGGAGCGCTTCTCCACCAGCCAGCCTGGCGTTGCCGAGTATCGCCAGTATCTGCGCGACCGCCAGCAGGAAGTGCTGGCAGGCATCGCTCAGCACACAGGCCATGTATTCAATCCCGACCGCCGTTGGCAGGTTGCCGCCAACGGTTTTGTCATCGAGGCGGATGCCCGCACGGCCAAGGCCATCGCCTCCATGCCCGAGATCCGCTCGATCAAGCGCGAGATCGTCTATGAGCCGTTGACCTTTGCCGGTCCACAGCAGATTGGTGCCCCGGCCATCTGGGAGGGCACTGCCACGGGTGTGGAGAGCAAGGGCGAAGACATGGTGGTGGCCAT
>NZ_SLKM01000301.1:0-6861 GCF_007134575.1 Natronospira sp. | reverse complement strand
CTGAACGGCACCCGATTGGCTCGGTGGCAGAGTGGTGATGCAGCGGCCTGCAAAGCCGTGTACGCCGGTTCGATTCCGGCCCGAGCCTCCAATTTTCCGCTTGCCCGCCAGTGCAAGCATGCAGGGGAAGCGACGACCAGCCCGGGTGGCGGAACTGGTAGACGCAGCGGACTTAAAATCCGCTGGCCCTTAGGGCCGTGCCGGTTCGATTCCGGCTCCGGGCACCATTTCCCGCCCAAGACCGGCAGGCGAGGCCGCCGTTCATTCCTGAAGCGTTTATCCAAGATCGGATGTCCCACACAGAGGCTCACAGCAGCTCGGCGAAGGCGGGCACTACGGAACTCAGCGCTGCCGGACTTGAGATCTGGCGGGGCGAGACTCGTCTCCTGCGAAATTTCGGATTCCAGCTTTCTTCCGGCGAAACCCTGTGGTTGCGCGGTCCCAACGGTGCCGGCAAGACAACCCTTATGCGGGTGATTCTGGGGCTCAGCCAGGCCGATGCCGGCGAGGTTCACTGGTGTGGTCGCCCCCGCGATGAGGATCGCAGCGCCTTTCTTGCCGACGTGGCCTGGTGTGGCCACCAGACCGGCCTGCGGCCGGAGCTCAGTCCTCGCGAAAATCTGGCGAGCTGGCAACCGCTGGCCGGTCGACGTTCCGCGCGGCGCCTGAGCGACTGCCTTGAGCGGCTCGCTTTGACCGCGGTGGCCGATCGCCCCTGCGCCTTTCTCTCCGCCGGCCAGCAGAAGCGGGCCAGTCTCGCCCGCCTGCTGCTGTGCGAGGCCAGTCTGTGGTGCCTGGATGAGCCGCTCACGAGTCTGGACGCAGACGGGCAGACTCTGGTGGGCGAACTGATCTTCGAGCACCGGTCTCACGGTGGGGCTTGCCTGGTCAGCAGTCATCAGCCCCTGCCTGACTCGGCGGGGACTGTGCGGGAACTGGACCTGGATCGCAGCCACAAGGCCGGGGGAGGCGGGGCATGAACAGTGTCTTCCTGGCCGGCCTGTATCGGGAGTTGTTACTGGCCATCCGTGATACGGCCGACGTGGTCACGCCCCTGCTGTTTTTTGTCCTGGTGGGGATGCTGTTCGTGCTCGGCCTGGAGCCGATGCCGGAGTTGTTGCAGGCGGTCGGGCCCGGGGTGATCTGGGTGGCGGCCCTGCTGTCCGCTCTGCTGGGGGCGGAACGCCTGTTTCGGGCCGACTATCAGTCGGGTGCCCTGGAGCTGGCTGTGCTTAGCCCCGAGCCGCTGAGTCTGCATGTGATGGCCAAGCTTTGCGGCCACTGGCTGGTGAGCGCTCTGCCGTTGTTGCTGCTGTCGCCGCTGCTGGCACTGATGATGAACCTGCCGACCCAGGCATTGTCTGTATTGGCGCTGACGCTGTTGCTGGGAACACCCGTGTTCACCATCCTGGCTGCCCTGGGCGCGGCCCTGACCGTGGGGCTGCGGGGTGGGGGCAGCCTGCTGGCCCTGGTGGTGCTGCCACTGACCATCCCGGTGCTGATATTCGGCAGCCGCTCGGTGGTGCAGGCGGTGAACGGTGAGGAAGTTACTGGCCTGTGGGCCCTGGGCATGCTGGCCGTCCTGGCCCTCAGCCTGGGGCCGCCGGCAGTTGCCGCTGCCGTGCGAATCAGCCTGGAATGAGGATTGAAGCTTCCTCGTTTGATCTGGCTCACACTGCCTGCCCACTGGCGGGTTTACCCTGTGGGCCGCTGACCGGGGAGAGCCTTGAGTTGGAGACACGAATTCGTGGGTAAAGAGAGCTGGCGCTGGTTTCATCGATTCGGTTCACCGCCCCATGTCTATGGACTGGCGGACCGCATGGTGCCGTGGTTTGCCATCCTGGGACTTGCATGTCTGCTTACAGCGACGGTCTGGGGCCTGGCCTTTGCACCGCCCGACTACGAGCAGGGTGACGGCTTCCGGATGATCTACGTGCATGTGCCGGCGGCCTGGCTGTCCCTGTTTGTCTATGTTCTGCTGGCCTTGGCCTCGGCCATTGGCCTGATCTGGCGCATGAAGGTGGCCCATGCGGTGGCGATTGCCGCTGCCCCGCTCGGCGCGGCCTTTACCTTTCTCTCCCTGGCGACCGGCTCCATTTGGGGCCAGCCCATGTGGGGGACCTGGTGGACCTGGGACCCCCGGCTGACATCGCAGTTGATCCTGCTGTTCCTCTATATCGGCTTCATTGTCCTCAATCGAGCCTTCCAGGATCAGCGCAGTGGTGATCGGGCCAGCGCCTTGTTGGGCGTGGTGGGGGTGGTCAATGTGCCCATCATCCATTTCTCCGTGGACTGGTGGCACAGCCTTCATCAGCCGGCCACCATTGCAAAGTTCGGGGCACCCTCGATTGATACGGCCATGCTGATCCCGCTGTTGGTCATGGCCTTGGGCTACAAATTGTTTTTTGCCTGGTTGCTGCTGCGGCAATTACAGGCGGAGTTGCTGCAACGGGAACGGCGGGCGGCCTGGACGAAAGCCCTCGTCACCGGGCCTGGAGGCACGGTAAAATGATGGATTGGTTTAGCGAATTTCTTTACATGGACGGCTTTGCCGTCTGGGTCTGGAGCGCCTTCGGCGTCTCCGCCCTCGTCATGGGCCTGATGGTCTGGCTCGTGATCCGCCGACACCGCGAGGCCCTGCGCCTGGTGCGGCGCTATCATTCGGATGGAGGTTCCCGATGCCCCCTCGTCGCAAGCGTATGGTTCTTGTGCTTTCAGCAGTGGCCGGCGTGGCCATTGCCGCCACCCTGGGGCTGAAGGCCTTTCAGGAAAACATTCTCTATTACTACAGTCCCACCCAGATTGCCTCGGGCGAGATTACCTTCGATGATCGGCGTATCCGCGTCGGCGGCCTTGTTGTGGATGGCTCGGTGCAACGGGAGATGGGTGAACTGGGCGTGGTGTTTGATGTCACGGATGAACTGGAATCGGTGACCGTGGCTTACGACGGCATCCTGCCGAACCTGTTCCGGGAAGGGCAGGGAATCATTGCCCATGGCCGCTTTGATGACGATGGTATCTTTATCGCCGACCAGATTCTGGCCAAGCACGACGAAAATTACATGGCGCCAGAGGTCAAGGAGTCGCTGCGGGAAGCGGAATGGCAACGGCGGCAACGGGAGCTGCGCGAGCAGCAGGAATACAGCGGCCCGGGTGAGGATTACTGATGGCAGCGGAACTTGGACAAATTGCGCTGATTCTGGCTCTGCTTATCTGCTTGGCTCAGGCCTGGTTCGGCCTGGCCGGTGCGGCTCGCCGCAGGCTGGATTGGATGCAGGCACTGCCCAGTGTGGTGGTGGGGCAGCTGGTCTTTACCACGCTGGCCTATCTGGCACTGACCTATGCCTTCATTACCCATGATTTCTCCATCGCCTATGTGGCCAATAACTCCAACACCGATCTGCCCTTGATCTATCGGCTGACGGCGGTTTGGGGTGCCCACGAAGGCAGTCTGCTGCTGTGGTCCATGCTGATGGCGGTCTGGACACTGGCCGCCGTCTGGTTCAGCCGTAATCTTCCCCAGGTTTTCACCAGTCGTGCCATCGGCATTCTGGGGGTGATCAGTGCCGGGTTCATTCTCTTTACACTGCTGACTTCCAATCCCTTTGAGCGGCTGTTCCCGATTCCGGAACAGGGCAGGGACCTGAACCCGATCCTCCAGGATCCGGCCATGATCATTCATCCGCCCATGCTTTATCTGGGCTATCTGGGTCTGGCCATTCCCTTTGCCTTTGCCGTATCCTCATTGATCGGGCTGGAGTCCAACACCACCTGGGCCCGCTGGACACGCCCCTGGGCCACCATGGCCTGGGTCTGCCTGACCCTCGGTATCGCCCTTGGCAGTTGGTGGGCCTATTACGAGCTCGGCTGGGGTGGCTGGTGGTTCTGGGATCCGGTGGAAAACGCCAGTTTCATGCCCTGGCTGGTGGCCACGGCCTTGATCCATTCCCTGGCGGTAACCGAAAAGCGGGGCGCATTCCGTAACTGGACGGTATTGCTGGCCATCTCCGCTTTCGCCCTGGCCCTGCTGGGCGCCTTCCTGGTGCGGTCCGGGGTGTTGGTTTCGGTGCATGCCTTCGCGACCGATCCCACGCGCGGCGTTTACATTCTGATCTTCCTGGCTTCGGTTGTTGGCGGGTCGCTGGCACTCTACGCCTGGCGGGCACCCCATATGCCGCCGGGCGGTGGCTTCAGGCTGGTGTCCAGGGAAAGCTTTCTGTTGCTGAACAACTTGCTACTGGTAGTGGCCACGGCGGCGGTTCTGCTGGGCACGCTTTATCCTCTGTTCCTGGATGCCATGGGCCTGGGCAAGATTTCGGTCGGCCCGCCGTACTTCAATGCGGTCTTCGTGCCATTGATGCTGCCGCTGATGTTCTTCCTGGGCTTCGGACCCTATGCCCGCTGGAAGCGCGATCAGGCCACGGAGTTGGGCAGCCGCATGTGGCCGCTGATGGTGGCGGCGGTGGTCTTTGGCGTGGGTGGCACCCTGATCCTTGGGGGGGCGGCCGGCGTCATGGTGCTCTTGGGCGTGGTCTTGGGTCTGTGGGCGATCTTTTCCGTCTTCATGGAACCCTTCCTGCGCTGGCGCAAGCGCGGCTGGCGGGGCATCAGCGGCATGCCGGCCTCCATCTGGGGGATGCTGACCGCCCATGCAGGCGTGGGGCTGATGGCATTGGGGGTTGCCGGTGTCACCACCTTTGCCGTGGAGCGGGATCTTCGCATGGTGCCCGGAGACAGCTATGAAGTCGCCGGTTACGAGTTTTATTTCGAAGGTGTGCGCGATCGTGTCGGTCCCAACTGGGACTCGGTTCAGGGTCGCTTTGTGGTGACCCGCAACGGCCGCGAGGTCACCAGCATGTACCCGGAAAATCGGGTTTACCGGGCCCGGCCCGATCCCCTCGCGCAAATTGCCTTGCATCCAAGATTGCGCCGCGATCTGTATGTCGCCATGGGGGATTATCTGGGCAATGATGCCTGGAGTGTCCGTATCCATTACATGCCCATGGTTCGGTTCATCTGGCTTGGCGCTCTGGTGATGGGGCTTGGGGGTGTGATTGCCGTCCTCGATCGCCGTTATCGCCTGGTCAGCCGTCGCCGTGAACAGGAATCCGAGCGGGCAGCCCGTGCCGCCGGAGGAGCGTCGGTCTGATGTGGCGTTATCTGATTCCCCTGGCGATCCTGCTTGTTCTGATCGGGTTTTTCTGGCGCGGTCTGTCACTTGATCCCAGCGAAGTCCCTTCACCCCTGGTGGGTCGCGAGGCTCCGGCTTTTGCCTTGCCCTCCCTGCATGAACCGGACCGATTGGTGACCAATCTGGACCTGGCCGGTGAGGTAACGCTGTTCAATGTCTGGGGTACCTGGTGTCCCGGCTGTCACGAAGAACATGATGAGCTCATGCGGCTTGCGGAGGAGGAGGGCGTTCGCATTGTCGGCCTCAACCTTCGCGATGATCGGGAAACCGCCATTCAGTGGCTCAGCCAGGTGGGCAATCCTTTCGAGCAATCCGGATTCGATGGTGATGGCCGGGTGGCAATCGACTGGGGCGTATATGGTGCCCCGGAGACTTTCGTGCTCGACCACCGTGGCCAGATTCGACACAAGCACATCGGCCCGATCACTCACCAGGACATCGATAATACGCTCCTGCCGCTGATACGCGGACTGGAGCAGGAGGCTCGGGAATGAAACTGCTGACCCCGTTTTTTATTCTGGCCGCCCTGGCCCTGCTCTCTCTATCGGTTCAGGCAGCGGATCCGGGGGAGCCTTTTGAGGACCCCGCTCTGGAGCAGCGATACCATCGCATCGTCAACGAACTGCGCTGCCTGGTCTGCCAGAACGAGTCCATTGCTGAATCCAATGCCGAGCTGGCACAGGATCTCCGGGCCCAGGTTCGCACCATGCTTGCCGATGGTGCCACGGACCAGGAGATCAAGAATTACATGACAGAGCGCTATGGCGACTTTGTGCTCTATCGCCCGCCCATGCGGGCGGATACGCTGGCTTTGTGGTTTGGTCCGGCCTTTTTGCTGTTGATCGGTGCCGTGGTTTTGGTGGTCACGCTTGTCCGCCGGGCTCGTCAGGATGCCGAGGAAGAGGCGGAACTGGAGGGGCGTGAACAATGATGACCTTTGTGACCCTGAGTGCACTATTGGTGGTCGCGGCCCTCCTGCTCGCCGCCGGACCGCTGATCCGCCGCCGTGGCGGCAAGGTATCCCGCGAGGCCGTGGATGCGGTGGCGGTAACGCGTGCCAGGCAGCTTGCAGAGCTCGAGCAGGAGCTCGAGGACGGTGATATCGACAACCGCACCTATGAGTTGTCGCGGCGCCAGATTGAAAGCGAAGCCAGTGATCGCCAGGCCGATGCGGAATCCGGCCCGGCCATCCAGACGGGGAAACCGGTCAGTGCCATTGTCCTGGCAGTGCTATTGCCCCTCGCTACCCTGGGGATCTATCTCCAGGTGGGTGACCCCGATGCCATTGATCGTGGCAGCATGAATCCCATGGCGGGTGGGGATATGGATATGGCCGCTGCCGTGGACGCCCTGGAGAGTCGCCTGGCGCAACAGCCGGATGATCTGGAAGGCTGGATGTTGCTGGGTCGAAGCCGTATTTCGCTCGGCCAGTACGACCAAGCCGTGGAAGCCTATCGTCAGGCGGTCGAGATTGCCGGTGAGGACAATCCCCGGGTACTGGCCAACTATGCCGAGGCCATCACGCTGGCGGATCCCTCACGCATGGTGACCCATGCCGCGCCCCTGTTCCGCCATGTGCTGGATCTGGACCCAAGCCACCCCAAGGGGCTTTGGTACGGTGGCCTGATCACAATGGAGGAGGGGGATCCCGAGTCGGCGGTGGCCTTGTG
>NZ_SLKM01000111.1:0-6864 GCF_007134575.1 Natronospira sp. | reverse complement strand
TGCACCGGGCGCGGGACGGGGTGCCCACACTCCGTTTCGCTGCCGACCGCCCGACTGCCTGGACTCTGACATTGCCGGACGGCTGGCTGGAGCGACACCCCTTGTTGGCGGACGACCTGGCAGAAGAAGTGGATTTCGAGCAGGCCGCTGGTCTCCGTTTTGACCTTCGCAGTTAAGTAAATTCGGCCTAGGTCACGGCTTTCCGCAATCAACTGCGCTCGGCCAGATCGTCAAGCAACGCCGCCTGAGCAGTGTGTGGCTTAGTCCGCCCAGGCGTCAGCAGGCGATATTGCCCGTCGCTCTGCAGCGCCCAAGCTTGGGAGTTGTCCTTGAGATAGCTTTTCAGGTCCCGGCTCAGGCGTCGGTGAGCGGTCTTTTCCTGTACCGGAAAGCAGGCCTCCACCCGTCGAAACAGATTGCGCTCCATCAGGTCGGCACTGGCGCAGAAGACCTCATCATCGCCACCATTCAGGAACCAGAACACCCGGGTGTGTTCGAGGAAGCGACCGACGATCGAGCGTACCCGGATGTGATCGGAGACGCCCTTCACGCCCGGTCGCAGGCTGCACATGCCGCGCACGATGCAGTCAATCTGCACGCCGGCGGCCGAGGCTTCGTACAGCCGGCGAATCAAGGCGGGTTCCACCAGGGAATTGACCTTGATGATCAGCTGGGCCGCCTTGCCGGAGCTGGCATGTTCAATCTCCCGGTCGATGCGCTCCATCAGCCCCTTGTGCAGAGTGAAGGGGCTGTGAATGATCTTCTTCAGTTTGCTTACCTTGCCCAGGCTGGTGAGCTGCATGAAGACCTTGTGCACGTCCTCGGCCAGGGTGCGATCCGCAGAGAGCAGGCCGTAGTCGGTGTACAGCCGCGCGGTGCGGGGATGATAGTTTCCGGTGCCGAGATGAACGTAGCGACGCAGGCGACGCCCCTCCCGCCGAACCACGAGAATCATTTTGGCGTGGGTCTTGTACCCCACTACGCCGTAAAGCACATGGGCGCCGGCTTCCTGCAGACGGTTGGCCAGGTTGATGTTGTCGGCCTCATCGAAGCGCGCCCGCAGTTCGATCACCACCGTCACTTCCTTGCCGCTTTTTGCCGCTTCCACCAGGGCATTCACGATCGCCGATTCCGGTCCGGTGCGGTAAAGGGTCTGCTTGACGGCCACCACCTGCGGGTCTGCAGAGGCCTGGCGCACGAAATCGATCACCGGCAGGAAGGATTCGAAGGGGTGGTGGAGCAGCAATTCCTGCTTGCGAAGAACTTCGAAAATATCGCTGTTGTGAGCCAGCCTCCTTGGTAAGCCAGGGACGAAACTGGGGTATTTCAGGCCGGTGCCGTCAACCCGTTCATAGACCGCCATGAGACGGTTCAGATTGACCGGGCCATCGACCCGATACAGATCGTCCTGAGTGAGGCCGAACTGGACGAGCAGATCTTCAGCCATGTCATCCGGACAGTCATCGGCGACCTCCAGCCGAACTTCGTCGCCATAACGCCGGTGGGGCAGTTCCCCCTCCAGGGCGCGCAGCAAATCATCCACCTCTTCCTCATCGACGAACAGATCACTGTTTCGTGTCACGCGGAACTGGTAGCAGCCGCTGACCTGCATGCCGGGGAAAAGGTCATCGGCAAAGGCATGAATGATCGATGACAGAAACACGAAGGTGTGTGGTTTGTTTCCGGCCTGCTGACGCGGAAGCTGAATGACCCGGGGCAGGGAACGTGGTGCCTGAAGCACCGCCATGGCACGGTTACGCCCGAAGGCATCCTTGCCCTCCAGAGCGAGTACGAAGTTGAGGCTTTTGTTGAGAATGCGCGGGAAGGGGTGCGCAGGGTCAAGACCCATGGGGCTGAGCAAAGGTTGCACTTCGTCCCGGAAGAATCGCTTCAGCCAGGCTTGCTGCCCGTTGTTCCATTGGTCACGCTTCAGAATACGAATGCCGGCCTTTTGCAGGGCAGGCAGCAGCTCCCGGTTGAAACAGTAATACTGATCCGCCACCAGTTGTCTGGCCCGCTGGCTGATGGCGCGCAGCGTTTCCTTGGGTGGTAGGCCGTCCGGCCCTGTCTCCACCGAGCCTGCTTCGAGTTTCTGCTTGAGCCCAGCCACACGGATCTCGAAGAATTCGTCAAGATTCGTGGTGGCAATGCACAGGAACTTCAGACGTTCCAGCAAGGGGGTGTCGGGATCGCGGGCCTGGTTCAATACTCTGTGATTGAACTCAAGCAGGCTGAGTTCGCGGTTGATATATAAATCCTGGGATTTTAAGTCGACGTCACTCATGAGGACGGCCCTGATGCGATGAGTGCGTCAGCCTAGATTATTGCTATGACAATCTGATGAAGGTGTTTTCAGGGTAGCCAGAGGCCGCCCAGGGTGCCGTCGCCATCCGCGCCTGTGACCGCCGACAGGTGAACGGACAGTCCATTCCAGCGCTGTTGCGCCAGCCAGGCGAAGCCGGCGCTTTCCACATGATCCGGATCAAGGCCTTGGGTCTTGCTGCTTTCCAGCGGAATGTTCTCCAGATGATGTGCCAGGCGCGTCATCAGGGTGCGGTTGTGGGTTCCTCCCCCGCAGGCAATGACCCGGTCAACATGGTGGGCTCGGGCGATGGCGGCGATGGGCTGAACAGTCAGTTCCAGCAGGGTCGCCTGCACGTCGGCCGCCGGGATGGCGCTCACGGAGCGGCCGCCATGCTTGGCCAGCCAGTTCAGATTGAAGTGTTCCGGTCCGGTGCTCTTGGGCGGCGCCTGGCGAAAGTAATCGTCATCCAGCAAGCGTTGCAGCAGTTCAGCCCGGGTCTCGCCGCTGGCGGCCCACTGGCCGTCCGGGTCCCAGCCGGCGCCGGGGTGATGCTTGCGGTGCCAGGCATCCAGCAGGGTATTGGCGGGGCCGGTGTCCCAGCCGATCGGGGCCTGGTCCGGTCGTAGCAGGGAGACATTGGCGATACCGCCCAGATTGAGCACCAGCCGAGTTTCTTCGGGGCTGGAAAAGAAGGCTTGATGGAAGGCGGGGGCGAGCGGCGCGCCCTGTCCGCCGCGTGCCAGATCGGCACTGCGAAAATCCGCCACCACGGGCAGGCCGGTCAGGCAGGCCAGGCGGGCGGGCGAGCCGATCTGCCAGGACCACCCTTTGTCGGGCAGGTGCCTGATGGTCTGGCCGTGGCTGCCGACGGCGGTTACCGCGTCTTTATCCAACCCGGCCACCTGAAGCAGGGCCTCGGTGGCTTCCGCCAGTTGCTGACAAAAGGCAGTCTCGGCTTCGGCCAGGACGTCCGGGGCAATCTCTGGCTGGCGACACAGGGAGGAGAGCAGCTTGGCCAGCTGCGGAGGGAATGGCCGGGTGACGCCGGCCAGCAGCTCATGGTGTCCTTCCTCGCTGCCCAACAGGGCGGCATCCACCCCATCAAGACTGGTACCGCTCATCAGCCCGATGAAGTGTGTCGCCGCCATGCCGGGATCTCAGTCAGTGAGTTCTGCGAGGCGTTCGCCGGGTCGCATCAAATCTAGATGGGCCACCAGCGGCGCAGTCGTGGTGAAGAAGTGTTCACGATATTCTTCCGGTACCGGATCGGCGGCCGGGAAGTCCACCGTCACCGGATTGCGGTGCACACCATCGACGAGAAACTCGTAGTGCAGGTGGGGGCCGGTGGCAAGTCCGGTCTGGCCAACGTAGCCGATCACTTCCCCCTGCCGGACCCGGCTGCCGACACGGTGGCCATTGGCAAAGCGCGACATATGGGCGTAGAGAGTCGAATAACGTTCCCCATGCTGGATCTGGACTGTGTTGCCGTAGCCCCCGTGGCGTCCCCGAAGGGTGATGCGGCCATCACCGGCTGCCCGAATGGGGGTGCCGGTGGGGGCGGCATAGTCCACGCCGCGGTGGGCCCGAATCCGATTCAGAACAGGGTGCCGTCGGTTGGGGTTGAAGTGGGAGCTGATCCGGACGTAGTCGAGTGGCGCGCGCAGGAAGGTGCGGCGCATGCTATCGCCCTCGGGATTGTAGTAGTCGCTTTCGCCGGAAGGCTTGGTGTAGCGCACGGCCTGCAATCGATTGCCCCGGTTGACGATCTCCGCCGCCAGGATCTGGCCGTCACGGATTTTCTCGCCATCGCGGTAGAGTTCTTCGTAAATCACGACAAACTCATCGCCTCGCCGGGTATCAAGCACGAAGTCGATATCCCACTGGAAGATGCCGGCCAGGTTCATGATCAGGTTGGTCGACAGGCCCGCCGCCCGGGCATCCTGGTAAAGTGAGCGTTCAATGACGCCACTGGCAAAGGTAACCCGCCGCTGCACCGGCAGTTCCGTGACCTCTTTTTCAAAACCGTTGTCACCGCGGGAGACTTCCAGTATTCGGTCGCTGTCGATGCGGTGGGAGAGGCGCAGCACATTGCCGCTGCCATCATCCACAATTTCCACCTGGTCTCCCGGGCGCAGGCGCGTCAGCTTTTCGGTTTCGCCACCCAGGGATACGATAAAATGCAGATCGGTCCGGTCCAGGCCGGCCCGCTGGAAGACCCGGGCCAGGGAGTCACCGCCCTTGACCTCCAGGATACGGTGACGAGCGTCTTCCCCGTTCAGGCCTGCATCCTCGATCAGCGATTGGGCCAGAGGGCCGTTGGGCAGATGCAGGGGTACGCTGCGGCTGCCATTCTCGGGACGAGGCTCCGGCTTGTCGGCGCCGGAGAAGGCGCTGACGGAAGTGATCAATACCACCAGGCCCAGCAGCAGTCCGCCGCCGAGCAGCTGGCGTTGGGAGGGGTGCCAGTCGCGAGGGGATTCCCAGCGTCGCAGGAGATGCCGCAAAAGGTTGGGGCGGGAACGGCGGCTGCCCAGTGGCTTATAATCGTGTCTGATACCTGATCGTGTCTTCATGACTCTGTTTCTGGCCTGAGGCAAAGCGCGGAAACTTATCGGTGAGCGGGCTCCCCGTCAATCACCGTCTGGACGCCCGGTATCATTATTTGCTGTGCCGGCTGGGCGCACGCTCGGCGTAGGCAACTTTTCACGTGTTATATCATAAGAGTAGCGGGTATTTCTGCAGTTTTTTTGAAAAAATGCCTCTCAACTGACTGAAGATTGGAGAGAAGATGGCTGAGCTTGACCAGGCCCTTGCGCGAATCCGCCAGGGTGCGGACGAAATCATTCCCGAGGCCGAGCTGAAAGAGCGGCTTGCCGCCGGGCGGCCGTTGCGGATCAAGGCGGGCTTTGATCCCACTGCGCCCGATCTGCATCTGGGGCACACGGTACTTATTAACAAGATGCGCGTGTTTCAGGAACTGGGTCACGAGGTTATCTTCCTGATCGGCGACTTCACCGGGATGATCGGCGACCCCAGTGGCAAGAACGCCACGCGACCGCCCATGACACCGGAGCAGGTGGTGGATAACGCCCGCACCTATCAGGAGCAGATTTTCAAAATCCTGGATCCCGAGCGCACCCGGGTCGAGTTCAATTCCCGCTGGATGGATCAACTGGGTGCCGCCGGCATGGTCAAGTTGGCGTCCCATCACACCGTGGCCCGCATGCTGGAGCGGGATGACTTTCATAAGCGCTATACCGGCAAGCAGCCCATTGCGATCCATGAGTTCCTGTATCCCCTGGTCCAGGGTTATGACTCGGTGGCGCTGGAGGCTGATGTAGAGCTCGGCGGGACTGATCAGAAGTTCAACCTGCTGGTCGGTCGTCAGTTGCAGGAGGCTTATGGCCAGAAACCGCAGCTGGTGCTGACCGTGCCTCTGCTTGAGGGCACCGATGGCGTGCAGAAGATGTCCAAGTCCCTGGGCAACTACGTGGGCATCACGGAGGCTCCGGGCGAGATGTATGGAAAGATCATGTCCATTTCCGATCAGCTCATGTGGCGCTGGTTCGAACTGCTCAGCCTCAAGCCGCCGGAGACCCTGGCCGCTTATCGTCAGGAGGTCGTCGACGGTGCCAACCCTCGGGACATAAAATTCCGCCTTGCAGATGAACTGGTGGCCCGCTTTCACGGGGACCAGGCGGCAGGGCAGGCCCACCGGGCCTTCGTCGATCGCTTTCGCAAGGGGCAAGTGCCCGATGATATGGACACTGTGGAGTTGACCGCTCCCGATGGATCCCTTGGCTTGCCTCTGGCGCTCAAGGCCAGTGGGCTCACTCCGTCCACATCCGAGGCGATGCGAATGATCAAGCAGGGCGCGGTGAAGGTCGAGGGTGAGAAGATCACCGATCGTGACCACCAGCTCCTGTCCGGCTCCGAGCAGGTGGTACAGGTCGGTAAACGCCGCTTCCGGCGGGTCCGGGTCGACTAGAGAAAGGGTGGCGCTTGGGGGGGGGCGAAAAAAACTGCCCCCAGCCCCTTGACCCCCGTCTGCATGTCTCTATAATGCCCGCTTCCTCAACGGGGGGCGACGCCGAAACAGCGGCTTCAAACCCCGCTCAGACGAGGAATCAGGCAGGGCTTGACAGGTGGTTTTCGCCGAGTACAATGCCCGCCTTCTCGCAGGAAGCGAGTTTCACCGGCTCCGCCGAGTGTGACAAAAAAATGAAGACCGAGTGTTGACAGGGACGGCAATCAGTGTAAAATGCTCGGTCTGCCTCGGGCGAAACGCAAGAGGCGCTCTTTAACAATCAGAACAGGCAGCTTGTGTGGGCGTTCGCGTTCGGAGTGGAAACACCACCCAATAACGTGAACGACCAATAAAGCTTAACCAGAAATTCTGGGTAAAGCAGGTCGCTCTCGTATTAAAGCATTAGCTTTAAACTGAAGAGTTTGATCCTGGCTCAGATTGAACGCTGGCGGCATGCCTAACACATGCAAGTCGAACGGTAACAGCAGGAGCTTGCTCCTGGCTGACGAGTGGCGGACGGGTGAGTAACACG
>NZ_SLKM01000202.1:0-6881 GCF_007134575.1 Natronospira sp. | reverse complement strand
CGCTGATGATGCTGACCTCTGCCTTGTCGAGAAACTGATACTCACGGGCCAGGCCCCAACCGCCCCGATGGCGGCCCCGCCCACCGGAATCCGGCCGGTAGGCATAGCGCAGAACCCGCAGTGGCCAGTTCATTTCCACTACCTCCACCGGGGTATTGAGGGTGTTGGTCATATGGGTATGCACCCCATCCAGGCCCGGCCCGGCCCGATGGGCCCCGCCGCCACCGCCCAGGGTCTCGTAGTAATCCCATCGCCGACCGCTGAGCGACCCCATGGCAAGGTTGTTCATGCTGCCCTGACTGGCCGCGGGCATTTCATCCGGTATGGCCTGAGCCAGTGCGCCAATGAGTGTATCCACCACGCGGCTGCTGGTTTCCACATTGCCCGCCGCCACTGCTGCGGGGGGACGGGCATTGACCAGGCTGCCGACCGGCGCCTGGATGCTGACACCTCGAAAGGCGCCTGCCGAGGCCGGCATCTCCGCCGGCATCAGACAACGGAAGACGTACAGTACCGCAGCCGCGGTCACCGACAGAGGACAGTTGATGTTTCCCGCCACCTGATCGGCAGTGCCATCAAAGTCCACCGTCACATCGCCCCGCTCCACCTTCAGGCATACCCGGATGGGAATATCCTCGGCACCAAAGCCATCATCATCCATGTAATCGGTAAAACAATACCGACCCGAAGGGATGCGAGACAGGGTGGTCCTGGCCATGCGTTCGGCATAATCGTTTATGGCGGCAAGGGCCTGATCCCATTGCGCCCCCTGATGATCGGCCGCCAGCAATCGGAGTTGTTCGACCCCGGCGCGAACCGAGGCGACCTGGGCAGCAAAATCGCCCGCCACCAGGGCGGGGTTGTTCATTCGCCCTGTCAGGGTAGCCATCACCGTCTGATCCAGATCACCATGGCGACCAATCAAGGTCGGCGGAATGATGACGCCCTCGTCATCCAGGTCCCGGGACAGCGGCAGGGAACCGGGGCTGCTGGAACCAATGTCGGAGTGGTGGGCGCGGTTGGCGACAAAGCCGAGCAGCCGCCCCGCCTCGAAAACCGGCATGATCACGGTTACATCCGGCAGATGGGTTCCGCCGAGATAGGGGTCATTGAGGGCGAGGATGTCACCTGCCGCCCAGTCGCGGACATCCACCACATCTCGCATGGCATGGGCCATGCTGCCCAGATGGACGGGAATATGGGCCGCCTGGGCGCAGAGTTCACCACGGGCATCAAAAAGGGCACAGGAAAAATCCAGCCGGTCACGGATATTCGGGGAAAAGGCGGCCCGGCGCAGCACTGCGCCCATCTGCTCACAAATGCTGTTGATGCGATTGATGAAAACGGACAGTCGAACCGGATCCAAGCTGACCCCCCATCCGATGAATGGACCTCAAGGGTACTTGGCCGGGGGGCGGGAAACAAACGGCCAAGGATGAGGCCATGGATTGTCTAGCCGGCAGGGTCCCTCTCGGGCAACTGGCGCACCACTTCCCACTGCTCTTCGGGACTCAACTGACTCCATTGAGCAATTTCCGTCAGTGAGCGAAAGCAGCCCATGCAATAGCCCTCGTCATCCATTGTGCAGACACCCACACAGGGGGATTCCGGCGGTTCGGGACTGGCCGGCATGGCGCGCGGCGACTGCCGGTCAGGCTCGTGGTCGGCCGGGGATTTGAGGTACTGGCGTACGACTGCCTTGCTCATGGCTGATGTCTCGGTCACTCAAATGAAGGCCCGCGCGGGCTGCGCGGGCCTCGCATTGTACATTATTTGGCCAGATTGGCCGCGGCGAACTCCCAGTTCACCAGCTTCCAGAACGCCTCCATGTACTTGGGGCGGGCGTTGCGATAGTCGATGTAATAGGCATGCTCCCAGATATCGCAGGTGAGCAGCGGCGTGAGACTGTCATCGCTCAGCGGAGTTTCAGCATCATCCGTCTGCACGATATCCAGGCTGCCATCGGCTTTCTTCACCAGCCAGCCCCAACCGGAGGCAAAATTGGCCACGGTCTGTTCGGTGAACTCCTTGCGGAAGGCATCCACCGAGCCCCAGCGCTTCTCGATGGCGGCTTTCAGCTCACCGTCCGGCTCACCGCCGCCATTGGGGCTGAGAGACTGCCAGTAGAAGTTGTGGTTCCAGACCTGGGCGGCCTGGTTGAACAGTTTGCCGCTGGCCTTTTTCACCAAGTCTTCCAGACTCAGCTCGGCATCGGGCGTGCCCTCCACCAGGCCATTGAGGGTATTGACGTAGGTCTGGTGGTGCTTGCCGTAGTGATATTCCAGGGTTTCCCGGCTGATATGGGGCTCCAGGGCATCCATGGCATAGGGCAGCTGCATCAACTCGTGACTCACTCGGGCCTCCTTAGTGTGGCTCATTGGGATAATACCGGCCGGCCGCGCCCGCAATCCGGGCAGGCCTTGTAATCCACCGGTTCTGTCCTAGGGTTTAGGGGGTACGTTCCAGCGCTCTCCTGGAACGCGTTTCCATTATCCACCATCTGTCAAGTCTCGAAACCAACGAGAGGTACACAAGAATGAATCCACTCAATTCCATCAAGGGTGTCTGGATCCTGGGCTTTGTGCTCGCGGTGATTCTGGGCGTGGTGGTCAACCTCACCGCCACCGGTAGCTGGTTTGACTTCAATCACGCCGAGTTCTGGCGCTGGATTCACGTCATTGCCGGCATTGTCTGGATTGGCCTGCTCTACTATTTCAACTTCGTCCAGATTCCGGCGGTGGCCCAGGCCGGCAGTGAGGCAGCCCCCATCAACCGCTTCGTGGCCCCCACGGCACTGCTCTGGTTCCGCTGGGCCGCCGTCGCTACCTGGGTGTCCGGCGCCATCTATCTCGCCATCATCCAGCAGTTCGCCAATGTCTTCACCCTGGGCTTTGCTGGCGGGTTCGACGCCGCCTACGGCCTGCCCATGGGCATCGGCGTCTGGCTCGGGACCATCATGCTGATCAATGTCTGGGCACTGATCTGGCCGAACCAGAAGAAGGTTCTGGGTATTGTCGAGGCCAGTGACGAGGAAAAGACCAAGGCCAAGCAGATCGCCAAGATGGCCTCGCGCACCAATGTGGTCCTGTCCATTCCCATGCTCATGTTCATGGTCGCCGCCAGGGGTGGCGTCTCGGTGCTCGCCCTCTGAACGGAGCACCCCCGACCATCAAGCGCAACGGCCCGCTTCGGCGGGCCGTTTTTTTGGCTATCCGTCATCGAAGGGCTCTCGACAAAACCTAAGCCACCCACCAACACGACCAAAATCCCCCCCCTTCACCAGATCTTCTTTGTCGCACCAACCCGGGCACCCTATACTGGCCCCATGAAGCCAATCCGCTTGCAAACCGGCCGTGGCCGCCCCGAATTCATCATGCTCCTGGTGGGCCTGTTGCTGGCCCTGGGCGTGCTTACCCTGGCCTTTGAGCGGATTCTGGACCAACGCCAGCACCCCAACCAGGCCGTCAGCGCCCAGGCCCTGCAGGATGGCAGCCTGGAGATTCGTCTCGACCGAAATCCCCAGGGTCATTATCTGGCCAGTGGTCACATCAACGGCGAGCCGGTCCGCTTTCTCATCGATACCGGTGCCACCGGCATTTCCGTCCCCGGACACCTGGCCCGGAAGCTGGGACTGGAACGTGGCGCCGCCATCCCCACCCGCACTGCCGGCGGTCGGGTGAACAGCTACCTCACCCAGCTCGAGAGTGTCAGCCTGGGCGGCATCCGCCAGGACGATGTGCGCGCTACCATCAACCCCCATATGGACCTGGATGAAGTCCTGCTGGGCATGAGCTTTCTCGGCCCGCTGGAAATGGAGCAGCGCGACGGCACCCTGGTGATCCGGCAACCCGCCCGACACTGAACGCCCATCGGCGGTATAATTCCGCGCCCGATTTCTCCCAGGAGACCGCTGTGCTGCCCTTACCCAAGGATCTGGACAAACAGGTTGACCGCGCCATTGAGGAGGATCTGGGCGACGGCGATCTCACTGCCGCTCTGATTCCGGCTGACCGCCAGGCCCAGGGCTACATTCTCACCCGCGAGGCGGCGGTTCTCTGCGGCACGCCCTGGGCCGAGGCCGTGTTTTCCCGCATTGATCCCCAGATCAGGGTGGAATGGCTTGCCCGGGAAGGCCAGCAGTTGGCGGCGGATACCCGCTTTGCCCGTCTCTACGGCCCGGCACGAAGTCTGTTGACCGCTGAACGGACTGCCCTCAATTTCCTCCAGACTCTGTCCGCCACCGCCACCGAAACCGCCCGCTATGTCGCCCTGGTGGCTGGCAGCAACACCCGTATTCTGGATACCCGCAAGACCCTCCCCGGCCTGCGCACCGCGCAAAAATATGCTGTACGCTGCGGTGGTGGCCATAACCACCGTGTGGGCCTGTTCGACGGTATCCTGATCAAGGAGAACCACATCGCTGCCTGCGGCGGGATTGGTGCGGCAGTGGCGGAAGCCAGGCGACACCACCCCGGGGTCGCGGTCGAAGTGGAAGTGGAAGACCTGAGCGAGCTGGATGCGGCCCTGACAGCGGGTGCCGACATCCTGATGCTGGACAATTTTGACCTCCCCGGCCTGCGCGAGGCAGTGAAAATCAACGCCGGGCGCGCCAAGCTGGAAGCCTCCGGAGGGCTCACTGAGGAGGCGCTGCGCGGAGTCGCTGATACCGGGGTGGATTTCATTTCCGTCGGCGCGCTCACCAAGCACATTCGCGCCATCGACCTGTCCATGCGGCTGGATCCCTGAGCCGCTGGGGCAGCGAGATATTCCGGCACAGCTTGACCCAAATCAGATTTCGCTCGCCGCCCAATATGGTATGCTGAGCGGCCCGTGAAACAAGCGTTTGAATTTTGCCCTTCCGGGCACTCAACAGCTTCATTTCGACATCTCGAACAGGAGGACGACCATGTCCGGCCTTGTCTGGTTTCTCGTCACCATCGCCCTGGCCCTTTCCCTGGCCTATATCCGGGCGAGCCTCCCCGTATGGACCGGCGCCTTCGCCGCCCTGATCGGGGCCAACTGGCTTATCTCCGGCAGCCTGCCGCTGGTGGCCACCATTGTTTTCCTGGCTGTGGCCATTCCCCTGAACGTCCTGCCCCTGCGGCGGGCAGTGTTCAGCAGCCGGCTGCTGAACTGGTTCCGTTCGGTCATGCCCCCTATTTCTCAGACCGAGAGGGTGGCCCTGGATGCGGGCAACACCTGGTGGGACGCTGACCTGTTTACCGGCCAGCCGGACTGGAACAAGCTCCTGAGCTATCCCTCGCCGCAGCTGACTGACGAGGAACAGGCCTTCGTGGACGGACCCACCGAAGAGCTTTGCAAGATGATCGATGACTGGCAGATCACTCATGAGCTCAACGATCTGCCCGCACCGGTGTGGGATTTCCTGCGCGACAACCGTTTCTTCGGCATGATCATTCCCAAGGAATACGGTGGCCTCGGCTTCTCCGCCCTGGCCCACTCCTCGGTGGTGATGAAGGTTGCCAGTCGCAGTCCTTCCGCCGGTGTGACCGTGATGGTGCCCAATTCCCTCGGGCCGGGTGAGCTCTTGCTCCATTACGGTACTGACAAACAGAAGGACTACTATCTGCCGCGGCTGGCCAAGGGCGAGGAAATCCCCTGTTTCGCCCTGACCGGCCCCCATGCCGGCTCCGACGCGGGCGCCATCCCCGATACCGGGATCGTCTGCAAGGGTGAGCACAACGGCAAGGAAGTGCTGGGCTTCCGGCTCAACTGGGATAAGCGCTATATCACCCTGGCCCCGGTGGCCACCTTGCTGGGCGTGGCCTTCAAGGCCTATGACCCGGATGGACTGTTGGGTGACAAGAAGAGCCTGGGCATTACCCTGGCCCTGATCCCCACCGACACGCCGGGCGTGGAGATTGGCGACCGCCATTTCCCCCTCAATGCCTCCTTCCAGAACGGACCTACCCGCGGCAAGGATGTGTTCATACCTATGGAATACCTGATCGGGGATCAGGAGTACATCGGTGAGGGCTGGCGCATGCTCATGAACTGCCTGTCGGTAGGCCGGGCCATCTCCCTCCCGGCCCTGGGCACCGGTGCCGGCAAGCTGTCCAGCCGAGCGACGGGCGCCTATGCCCGGGTTCGCAAGCAGTTCAAGACCCCCATTGGCAAGTTCGAGGGTGTTGAAGAAGGTCTAGCCCGTATCGGGGCCTACACCTACCGCATGGAAGCCATGCGGCGCATGACTGCCGGCGCCCTGGATCTGGGTGAAAAACCATCAGTGCTCTCGGCCATTCTCAAGTACCACTGCACCGAGGGCATGCGCCAGGTCGTGGGTGACGCCATGGATATCCACGGTGGCAAGGGCGTGATGATGGGCCCAGGCAACTACCTGGCCCGCACCTACCAGTCCATTCCCATCAGTATCACGGTGGAGGGTGCCAATATCCTCACCCGCAGCCTGATGATCTTTGGCCAGGGCGCCATCCGCTGCCACCCCTATCTCCTCAAGGAGATGGAGTGTGTGGGCATGGAAGATGAGGAGCAGGCGGTGCGCAAGTTTGACCGCGCCCTCTTCTCCCACGTGGGCTTCACCATCAGCAATGCGGTTCGTGCCTTCGTCACCGGCCTGACCCGGGGTCTGTTCATCCGCACGCCTGAAGCGGGTGAGGTCAGCCGTTATTATCGTCAGTTCTCTCGCATGAGTGCGGCCTTCGCCTTCTCCGCCGATGTGACGCTGCTGTTGCTTGGCGGCGAACTCAAGCGCAAGGAGAGACTCTCCGCCCGCTTCGGTGATGTCCTCAGCCACCTTTACATGGGCTCGAGCATGCTCAAGCAGTTCGAAGACCAGGGTCGTCCTGCTTCGGACCTGCCCATGCTCCACTGGGCCTGTCAGGAATCGCTGTACATCATCG
>NZ_SLKM01000081.1:0-6915 GCF_007134575.1 Natronospira sp. | reverse complement strand
GGAACCTCTGATTAATTCATTCGCACCCGCAGTTGGCGCTGAGAGCGTCTGATTCAAGGCGCAGCGCGCAGCACAGTAGCCTCTGTGCTACGGGCAAGCAATGCAACGCAGAAGCAGGCGCTCTCAGCGTCAACCCCTTGTGGGCCAACGGGATTTCCCCTCTCGACTTCGTTACTCCTCGCTCATGTAGCACAGAGGCTACACTACGCTCGTCGCGCCTCGCGAGAGAAAAAATCCCGTTGGCTGCGGGCGCGAATGAATTAATCAGAGGTTCCCTAGTTGAATCCTTCCTTGTTGGCCGCCTTGAGGCGAGCCTGCTGCTTGTCAATCACACCACGGCGGACCAGGTCCTGGAGATTCTGGTCCAGCGTCTGCATGCCCGAGCCCTGGCCGGTCTGAATGGCGGAATACATCTGGGCCACCTTGCCCTCCCGGATCAGATTTCGAATGGCGGGTGTACCGATCATGATTTCATGGGCCGCCACCCGACCGCCGCCAATTTTCTTCAGCAGGGTCTGGGAAATGACAGCGCGCAGGGACTCGGAAAGCATGGCCCGAACCATATCCTTCTCGGCGGCCGGGAAAACGTCGATGATCCGGTCAATGGTCTTGGCGGCGGAACTGGTGTGGAGGGTACCGAAGACCAGGTGGCCGGTCTCGGCCGCGGTCAGGGCCAGACGAATGGTTTCCAGGTCGCGCATCTCACCCACCAGAATCACGTCGGGGTCTTCCCGGAGCGCGGAGCGCAGGGCCTCGTTGAAGCCCAGGGTGTCCCGATGGACCTCGCGCTGGTTGATCAGGCATTTCTTGCTTTCATGCACGAACTCGATGGGGTCCTCCACCGTGAGGATATGCCCCATATGATTCTCGTTGATGTAGTTGATGATCGCGGCCAGCGTGGTGGATTTACCCGAACCGGTGGGACCGGTCACAAGAACGATGCCACGGGGCGTCTCGGCAATGTCCGAGAAAATCTTGGGAGCATTGAGGTCCTCAAGCGTCAGGATCTTGGAAGGAATGGTCCGAAAGACCGCCCCGGCCCCCCGCTTCTGATTGAAGGCATTGACGCGAAAGCGGGCCAGATCCGGGATTTCGAAGGAAAAGTCACACTCGAGGAACTCTTCGAAATCCTTGCGCTGCTTGTCATTCATGATGTCATAGACCATGGCGTGGACTTCCTTGTGCTCCATGGCCGGCATGTTTATCCGACGCACATCGCCATGAACTCGAATCATGGGCGGCACCCCGGAGGAGAGGTGCAGGTCGGAAGCATCATTCTTGACCGCGAAAGTCAGCAATTGGGCGATATCAACCGCCATGGGCAAACTCCTCTACTGCGTGGGCAATAACTGGCCATATCCGGCCCGGCGCTGTTAGTGCCCCCTTGAGTGGGCGTATCATATTCGGCCTGGTCCGCTGTGCGGGGAAGCCCGCAGTGAGCAAGATAGCGCTGAATGCGGGATCACCGCAAACCCGGAGCACCGATGGCATTGGAACAACAACAGAATTCCCTGGCCCAGGCTTTTCAGCGGGTTCATGAACGCTGCCGAATTGCGGCTGAGCGCCACCAGCGAAATCCCGAGGATATCCGCCTGCTGGCGGTGAGCAAGGCCAAGCCGGCGGCCCTGATTCGGGAAGCGGCAGCCCTGGGGCAACGGGAGTTTGGCGAGAACTACCTGCAGGAGGCGGTGGAGAAGATCGATTCCCTCTCGGACCTGCCCGATCTGATCTGGCATTTCATCGGCCCCCTCCAGTCCAACAAGACCCGTTCGGTGGCAGAACGGTTTGACTGGGTCCACAGCGTCGATCGGCTGAAGATTGCCCGCCGCCTGTCCGGGCAGCGCCCCGAATCCCTGCCTGATCTCAATGTCTGCATCCAGGTCAATATCAGTGAAGAGCCCCAGAAGGCCGGGGTCGCGCCTTCGGACGTGCCAGAGCTGGCGGATCAGGTGGCGGCACTGCCCCGGCTGCGGCTACGGGGACTGATGTGCCTGCCGGCCCCCAGCGACAGTGAAGACTCACAGCGACGCCCCTTCCGCGCCCTCAAGGCTCTGGCCGACCAGCTGCAGGCCCAGGGCCACGAACTGGACACCCTGTCCATGGGGATGTCGGCGGACCTGGAGGCGGCCATCGCCGAGGGCAGCACCCTGCTGCGAGTGGGGTCGGCCCTGTTCGGCGCGCGTGAGTGAGCTATCATGTGACGCCATAAACTACCGGCTAGCAAGGAGAAATAATGTCTGAGAGCACCATTGCCTTCATCGGCGGCGGCAATATGGCCCACAGTCTGGTGGGCGGTCTCATCGCCGGCGGCCGCTCGCCCCAGCACCTCTGGGTCGCCGATCCCTTTGTGGATCAGCTGGATACCCATCGTCACCGCCACGGGATCAACGTCACCCAGGAGAACACCGAAGCCGCCGCCCACGCCGATGTCATCGTGATGGCGGTCAAGCCCCAGATCCTCCGCGAGGCCGCCGCCCAGATCGCCAGTATCGTTCAGGAACGCCAGCCACTGGTGCTCTCCATCGCTGCCGGACTGCGTGAACCGGATATCAGCCGCTGGCTCGGGGGTAATGTGCCGGTGGTAAGGGCAATGCCCAATACCCCCTCCCTGCTCCGCTGCGGCGCCACCGCTCTCTACGCCAATCCCTCGGTAAGCGCGGCACAAAAGACCCTGGCCGAAGAGATCATGGCCGCGGTCGGAATGGCGCTATGGGTGGACGAGGAAGCCCATATGGACGCGGTCACCGCTACCTCCGGCAGCGGCCCGGCCTATTTCTTCCTGGTCATGGAGGCCATGGAGAACGCTGCCCGTTCCCTGGACCTGCCCCCGGAACTGGCCCGCCGCCTGGTCCTGCAGACCGCGCTTGGCGCCGCCCGCATGGCCAATGAAGGCGATGATGACCCGGCGACCCTGCGCGAAAAGGTGACCTCGCCCGGAGGGACCACCGCTGCGGCCCTGGAAGTGCTACGCGAGCAAGGCCTGGAGGAGTGCTTCAGAAAGGCCCTGACTGCCGCCCGGGACCGATCCCAAACCCTGTCCGACGAATTCGGCCGAGACTGAGGAGACGACACCCATGGGCAGCCTTGCCACGCCCCTGTCATTTCTCGTCAACACCCTGTTCAGCCTCTACACCCTGGCTGTCATTCTGCGTTTCCTGCTGCAACGCCAGGGCGCGGATTACTACAATCCCCTGAGCCAGTTGGTGATTCGAGCCACCGACCCGGTGCTCCGCCCCCTCTATCGCCTCATCCCGGTCTGGCGGCGCTTTGATCTTGCGGCGATTGTACTGATGCTGATCCTGCAGACCATCAATGTCACCCTGCTGGCACTGATCCAACCGGTGGCCTTCCCGGGGCCCCTGGCTCTGCCACTGCTGGCTGTGGTGAAACTGGTCATCCTCTTCATCACCCTGTTCATCTTCACCATTCTGGTGCAGGTCGTGGTGAGCTGGTTGAGCCCCGGCAATCCCAACCCGGTATTGGGGGCGCTCTGGTCACTGAACCGCCCCATCCTGCAGCCCCTGCGGCGCATGATGCCCAATCTCGGGGGCATAGATATCTCACCCATGCTGGCCATGATCGGGCTGTTCTTTCTCTATCTGCTGGTACAGCAACTCTTCCTGCCGGCCTGGTTGGTGCGCATGTAGGCGGAGCAAGCCTGACAGGCCCTGCTAAACTGATATCAGGGCTCTCAAGCTGGATACCGCTGAGGTGATTACCATGCGCACACTGATACTGACACTGACAGCCGTGCTGGCCATGCATGCCTGGCAGCCGGCCACGGCCGAAGTGGAACAATCCCGTGAAGTGAACGGGCACATAATCTACTTCAATGTGCTTCCCACCAGTGCACTGCCGGAAGCGATGGCGCGGACCTATGGCATCACCCGAAGTGACCGTCGCGTACTATTGAATGTGGCAGTCCATCGCACGGATGAGGACACGCCCCGACCGGTGGAAGCGGACATCGATGCCCAGGCGGTGAATCTCAGTGCCCAGTTGCGTCGATTCCGTATGCAGGAAATCCGGGAAAGCGGCGATGAAATGGGTGAGGCAATCTATTACATCGGCGATATCCGAATCTCCGAGGGTGAGACCCTCAATTTCACGGTGACTGTCGCCCCCCGGGATTCGGAAATCAGCGAGACCATCGAATTCCAGCGCACTTTCTAGGGCGGCCTGCGGCTGACCGCGAGGAAAGACTGTGCTAACTTGCGAAAGCAGTGTCGGCTTGCGGCCGCACGCTAGTTGATTTGCGAAAAACCCCCATTCGTCAAGGAGCCCTTAATGGCAACGCGAAAGAAGAAAACTGCCGCCAAGGCGGCCCAGAAACCACCGACAAAGGCGCAGCTTGTTTCCAAGATCGCTGATGACACCGGCCTCACTCGCAAGGATGTTCAGGCCGTGTTCGATTCCCTGAACAGTGAGATCAAGCGCAACATCGGCCGCCGTGGCCCCGGCTACTTCAATCTGCCGGGCCTGATGAAGATCAAGACGGTCAAGAAGCCCGCCACCAAGTCGCGCAAGGGTGTGAATCCCTTTACCGGCGAGGAAATCACCATCAAGGCCAAGCCTGCCCGCAAGGCCGTGAAGGTGACTGCACTCAAGGGTCTGAAAGAAATGATCTGATCGGTGCCCTTTGGCGCTGACCACGAAAACCCGCCTCATTGAGGCGGGTTTTTTTGTGCACCGGGTTTGTATATCGGGTTGCCTCCGATTTGTTGAGGCCCCTTCGAGGGCGGTGACGGGGGGCGTTCCGGTCCCTTTGCCGGTGGCCTTGCTCAGGACTGTGTGAGCCAGGATGGCGAACCCAGAGCCCCCAGGGATGGGTTCACGGCGTTCCTGAGCAAGGCCACCAGAACCTAAGCCGGCACACCCCCGTCACCGCCCTCGAAGGGGCCTCAACAAATCGAAGGCAACCACGCCCCCAACACCAGAAGCCAACCCCCCAATCCAACCCCACTATTCCAGAAAATCCAACAGAGTCCGGTGCAAGGGGGTCAGATGGCCGTGAAAGAAATGCCCGACCTCGGGAAAGGACTCGACCTGAGGTGGCGACTGGTAGGCGTCCGCCCAGGCAAAGACCGCTTCCGGGTCGACAATCTCATCGGCCTCCCCCTGGACCAGCAACCAGGGACAGTCGGGGCGAGACGGGCGGGAATCACCAAAGCGGGCAACCGGAGGCGCGATACTGATCAGCTTGTCCGGCCGGGCCCGAGCCGCCGCCTGGATGGATACCTGGGCACCAAAGGAAAAACCCCCAAGCCACAAGGGCAGATCCGGATACCGCTCCCGCAACCAGGCCACCGCCGCCAGGGCATCAGCGGTCTCGCCGACGGCATTGTCGAATTCCCCCTCACTCTTGCCCACACCACGAAAATTGAATCTCAGCGTGGCCGCACCAGCGTCCACCATCGCCCTGGCCAGGGTATGGGCAACCTTGTTGCGCATCGTGCCCTGATGCAGGGGATGCGGGTGACAGGCCACCCCGATGGCTCGCGGTTGCTTGGCGGGCAACTGAAACAAGGCCTCAAGCGCACCCACGGGGCCCGCTACGGTGATGGGTTCCGGCTGGTTGGAGGCTTTTGCCATCTTGGCGACTCCCTGACAGTATGAAGGGCCGCGAATTCTATCTCAGGGGAGCTTAGCGATGAAAATGGAAATTGACGGCATTGAAGACAACGCCCCCATACCGGAAACCTTCGCCTTCGGAATTCCTGATGAAAAAGACCCCATGACATTCGGCCCCAACCGGAATCCGGCCATTCGCTGGTCCGACCTGCCCGCAGGCACCCGCTCGCTGGTGATCCTGGTGGTGGACCCGGATGTGCCCAGCGAAGCGGATGACGTCAACCAGGAAGGTCGCACGGTGTCTGCGGATCTGCCTCGCGTGCCCTTCTACCACTGGGTCATGGTGGATATTGACCCGACGCTGGGGGAAATCGGCGAGGGTAGCTGCTCACAGGAAGTGACCCCGAAGGGCAAGTCCAATCCCCCAGGCCCGGCTGGCAGCCGCCAGGGGCTCAATGATTTCACCGGCTTTCTCGCCGGCGATCCGGACATGGGCGGCAGCTATTTCGGCTACGACGGCCCCTGCCCACCCTGGAACGATGAAATCCCCCACCGCTATCGCTTCCGCCTGATTGCCACCTCCCTGGAAACAATTCCGGTGGACGGGGATTTTCGAGGGCCGGAAGTGGAAGAAGCAATCAAGGGACATGTGCTGGGCGAGGCCAGCATTACCGGTCGCTACAGCCTGAACCCGTCGGTCCCCGCCTGAATAGAGTCGAAGCGGGCCGGCCGGAAATGAAGCTTCCGGCCGGCCTTATTCCTCGGGCAGCTCACTGGCCGGGACCGTGAACTCCACGATCTCCGTGCGGCGCTCGCCATCCTGCTCTGCGGGACTCACCTGACCGCTGAAATCTCGCGCCTGAACCCGCTGCAGGGCTTGCTCTTCGTAGACACCGGCCGGACGGGCGCCGACAACTTCGGCGTCTTCGATACTGCCATCGGGGTAGACCGTGAATTCCACCTGAACGAAGCCGGTGACCTGGCGCTCGGGAAGCTCAACCGTCTCCTCGGGCCGCTCCACCTCCCGCGGCCCCTCACGAACGAACTCACGCCGCGCTTCCCGCTCCCGGTCTTCCTGACCCGGGGTCTCGAACATCGTGGTCAGTCCGATCCGGTCAATCAGTTCCACCGTGTTCTCTTCCTGCTCGTCGCGGTCATAGAACCAGCGCACACCCACGGCTGCCATGGTCAACACCAGGACCGTGGCGATGACCGCACTGATCAACATTCTTACCCAAAGCATTCCTGTCATTCTCCCATCCCGTGGCGGGATGCTGATTGTCTAGGCTTTCGACCAGCGCGGCCGAAGCTGATTCCCCATGGTAGAGGGCACTATAGTCGTGC
>NZ_SLKM01000088.1:0-6922 GCF_007134575.1 Natronospira sp. | reverse complement strand
GAACGTGAGGGAAAAAAGATTACAATGTCCGGTCGGCCGAGCAAAGGACGGGATGCATGCATGAGTTGATGATGACGGACCTGGGGCAGTGGATGCGCACCCATTACCTGCTGGCCTCGGTTCTGATCTTTGTCCTGATCCTGCTGGAGTCCTTGATACTCATCGGCTGGTTCATTCCGGCAGTGCTGCTGCTGATCATTGCCGGTGGCCTGATTGCCGCTGACGTTCTCCACCCTCTTCCCGTGGCCATCGCCGCCCTGTCCGGTGCCTTCCTGGGTGCCAGCCTGAACTACTGGTTTGGCCGCCGCTACCGGGAGCGTCTCAGTCAGATCTGGCCTTTCACCCGACGCCCGGACCTGATCAGCCGTGGCCGCCTGTTCTTTCGCCGCTATGGCAGTCGCAGCATTTTCCTCGCCCGTTTCACCAAGCCCTTGCGGCCGCTGATGCCGGCGGTGGCCGGCATGGTTCGCATGGCGCCGCGGCGATTCATTGTCGCCAATCTGATTTCGGTTTTTGTCTGGGTGCTTGGCTATCTTCTGCTGGGTTTTCTGGCCATGGGCTCGGTTTCCCTGCTGCCCGAACCGGCCCGCCTGCCGGCGTTGCTGGTATTGGTGATGACCGTGTTGATGGCCGCGCTCTGGAACTGGCGCCGCCGTCGAACGGCAGTCTAGGACGCTGAGCGGCTGCCACGGCGCGAGCTGGTCTCGATATTGACCACGCGCCCGTTGATCAGCGTGACAATGCGGATAAAGCGCCGCGGCCCGAAGTCGTAGATCCAGTCCTCCGCCGGCATTCCCGCCCGATAAACTCGCCCGTCCCGCTCGGTTCGATAGTGAACGCCGGTGATGCGCAGCTCCTTTTCCCTCGGCTTGCCACATTTGGAGAGCAGCTCCATCTGGGTAATGCCGGATTCAATCTGACCGGGACTGCAGGCCCCATTGCCCGGCCGGAAGCCGTGGCGGCCGGTGCGAACCTGGGTCAGACGGCCATCCTGGAAGCGCAGAAAGCGCATCAGCCGGTGGGGGCCGAGGTTGTACTGCCATTCCTCGCGAGTCGGAACATGGCCGTAGCGGATGGTGTAGACGCTGTGCAGGGGAACCACCACATCCGGCTCGCCACAGAGTTCGCGGACCTCGAACATCCGGTCCCCGCGCTTGACGATCTTGCCGTCACAGCGGAATCCGGCCTCGGCGGTCATCGACAGGCTGGTGAGCAGGCCGATCAGCAGACAGGCAAACAATCGCATTCGATGCCCTCCCGGCATGACATGGCATCATGATGCTGGCTGAATCACATTGGACCCGGGGTCACCGGGGCCGGTTCCGCGCCAGGACAGTACTTGGGAGCAGACCATGTTGAGATTATTGCTGATGGCCATTGGGGTTTATCTCGGGATTCTGGTCCTGATGTGGCTGTTTCAGGATCGCCTGCTCTATCTGCCGTCCATGCCGGGGCGGGAGCTGCAGGCCAGCCCGGCGGACCGGGGCTGGGAGTATGAGGACCTGGAGCTGATTGCCGAGGATGGCACCCGTTTGCATGCCTGGTGGGTGCCGGCCCCGGAGGCGCGGGGCAGCCTGATCTTCTTTCATGGCAATGCGGGCAATATCTCCCATCGCCTGCATTCCATCGAGATTTTCCGCAATCTCGGCCTGTCCGTTCTGATACTGGATTACCGCGGTTACGGCCAGAGTGAGGGCCGACCGTCGGAAGCCGGCCTCTATCAGGATGCCCGAGCGGCCTGGGATCATCTGCTGGAGGAGCGGGGCGTGCCGGCGGGGGAGGTGGTGCTGTTCGGGCGCTCCCTGGGTTCAGGGGTAGCCGCCTGGCTGGGGCAGACCGTGACACCGGCCGGGGTGATCCTGGAATCCAGTTTCCGCTCCGTACCTGACATGGCGCAGACGGTCTATCCCTTCCTGCCGGCCCGCTGGCTGGCGCGCATGGACTA
Organism: Natronospira sp.; assembly: GCF_007134575.1. Lineage (NCBI taxonomy): Bacteria > Pseudomonadati > Pseudomonadota > Gammaproteobacteria > Natronospirales > Natronospiraceae > Natronospira > Natronospira sp. Next base: position 4,977 of record NZ_SLKM01000088.1, on the reverse strand, counting down.
TCCCACCGAGGACTACGTGCAGAACCTTGAAGCCCCGGTATTGGTAATTCACAGCGAGGATGACGAGATCATTCCCTTCCAGCAGGGCCGCGCCGTTTACCAGGCGGCCAATGAGCCCAAGCAGTTCCTGACCCTGCGGGGCGGCCACAACACCGGCTTTCTCGACAGTCGCGAGGTCTATGTCTCGGGTCTGGATGACTTTCTGAGCAAAGTCCTGGGGGAGGGCGACTAGCGGCCGGTGCCAACCCCGTCATGCCCGATGCCGGGGGATGTCATTGATCCCGGGGCGGGACCGGGCCCAGCTCCGGGATGGCGTCGACGGCAGGAAAATCGCTGATCGGTCGGGGCGGCTGATCGCTGGCCGGGCGGGCCACGGCGGTCAGATGGGCAATGCCGTGGTCACGGGCCGAGGCCAGCACCGGCAGGGAGTCGTCCACGAACAAGGTACGGGCCGGCGCGAAGCCCATCTCCGCCTCCAGGCGTTGCCAGAACAGGGGGGATTCCTTGGCGGCGCCGAACTCATGGGCGGTATGGATTTCAGGCACCAGGCGATCGAGACCGGTGCGGGCCAGTTTGATGGCCAGCACCTGGGGGTGGGCATTGGTGGCGATGGCCACCCGCCGGCCACTGGCGGTAAGATCGTCGAGAAAGTGCTCCACGCCGGGGAGGAGTCGAATCTCCGAGTCACACTGGCGCTTGAGCGCTTCCAGGTCGAAACCGAGAGCCTCGCTCCAGTAATCAAGACAGTACCACTGCAGCTGGCCGTTCACCCGGTTCATGCGTTGCTTGAGGTCGGCCAGGGCGGTGTCGAAATCCAGGCCCTGCTGCTCGGCATGGCGGCGGGGTACCCGCTCCAGCCAGAAACGATTGTCAAAGGCCAGATCCAGCAAGGTGCCGTCCATGTCCAGCAGGACGGTCTCGGTCTCCTCCCAGATGCGGCGTCGCTCAGTCATTGCCGCCCTTGTGGCTGCCCGAGCCCCGGCGGCCGCCGCCACGCCTGCCACCGCTGCGTCCACGGCCACCACGACCACCGGCCTTTTTCCTGCCACCCGGACCACCTGGGCGCCGCTTGATCGGGGCGCGCGGCTTGAGTTCCACCAGGAGCTGATCGTGCTGGGTCTCCTTGGGCAGTTGCTGCTCGATGTAGTCCTCGATTTCCGGCAGCGACATGGCCCAGGTTTCACAGGCAAAGCTGATCGCGTCACCCTCGGCCCCGGCGCGAGCGGTGCGCCCGATGCGGTGGACATAGTCCTCCGCGTCCTGGGGCAGGTCGAAATTGAATACGTGACTGACGTCGGGAATGTGCAGGCCCCGGGCGGCCACGTCGGTGGTGATCAGGATGGGCAGTTCGCCGGTCTCGAACTGCTTGAGCAGGGACAGACGCTTCCGCTGAGGCACATCGCCGGAGAGGACCTGGGCATGGAAATCGTTGCCCTCCAGCCAGGCGCAGAGATCCTCGGCGGTCCGCTTCATGTTCACGAAGACCATGGTGCGGCGCGGGTCCATGCGCCGGAGCAGCCCCACCAGCAGCCTGACCTTTTCGTCGCTGGCGGGCATGTAAACGGTCTGGCGGACCCGGTCGGCGGTGACCTGATCGGCGTCCACCTTCACCGAAGTGGGGTTGTTCATGTGCTCATAGGCCAGCTCCATCACCCGGTAGGAGAGGGTGGCGGAGAACAGCATGTTCAGCCGCTTTTCCGGATGGGGCAGCTTGCGCAGGATGTAGCGAATGTCCTTGATGAAGCCCATGTCGAACATGCGGTCCGCCTCATCCAGGACCGCCACCTGGGCCGCGCGCAGGTCGAAGACCCGCTGCTTGAAATAATCGATCAGCCGCCCCGGGGTGCCGATCAGCACATCCACCCCATCCTCGAGCTGCTTGCGCTGCTGCTCATAGCCGGCGCCGCCATACACCAGCCCCAGGCGCAGGCCGGTATGTCGGCCCAGGGCCTCGGCGTCCTTGTGGATCTGGACTGCCAGCTCCCGGGTGGGTGCCAGCACCAGGGCACGGGGCTGGTTGGCCCGGCGCTCGGCCGGGGCCGGATTGCTCAGCAGATGATTGAACAGGGCCAGCAGGAAGGCGGCGGTCTTGCCGGTGCCGGTCTGGGCCTGACCGGCCACGTCCCGGCCCGCCAGGGCCAGCGGCAGGGTTTCCGCCTGGATGGGGGTGCAGCGGTCGAAACCGGCCTCTTCTATGGCTTTTTTCAGGGGCTCTGCCAACTTCAGGCTGTCGAAACGGGTCTCGCTGAGGTGGGTTTGCATGCTTGTCATGTCCAGCTGTGGAAAAATGGCGCACGGCGAATGCAGCCGCGGGCTTGAAATCTGTGCCCGAATGGGCTCCAATAGGGCCTAATGATCTGCGAAAGCTCGCATCCCGCGAGGATTTCAGCACACCCAGTATCTTGCGGAAGCCTCGAGCGGCTGTAATCGGGCGTCATTATTGTGCCTTATGTTGCTGGCCGCGTCACACCAGGCGCCGAGAATAGTCAAATTCGATGCCGGCTGGCGTTTCCGCCCATAATTCGACAGGATTTCATATCGTCTGCCGGTTTTTCTTCGGCATCGCACACAGGCGGTTCCCTTTTTTGTTTTCTCTGGCTTGATTGGAGGCCCATATCGTGAGTAACGAGATTGTTTATACTTCGGATGACAAATTCCAGGATGATGTGCTGGAATCGGATGTTCCCGTGCTGGTGGACTACTGGGCCGAATGGTGCGGTCCCTGCAAGATGATCGCGCCGGTTCTGGACGAGCTCGCCGGTGAGTACAGCGGCAAGCTCAAGATCGTCAAGCTGAACATTGACGAGAACCCGAAGACTCCGCCGAAATACGGTATCCGGGGTATCCCCACGCTGATGCTGTTCAAGAACGGCAGCGTGGAAGCCCAGAAAGTGGGTGCCATGTCCAAGTCTCAACTGACCGCATTCATCGACACCAACCTGTAATCACGGGGCCGGCCGCGTACCGGGCCACCGGCTTACCGCGGCCGGCCCTGCCAACCAAAGAAGCACAATGAATCTGACCGAACTCAAGAAGAAACCTGCCAAGGCGCTGCTCGATATCGCCCAGGAAATGGGCATTGAAGGCATGGCGCGTAGCCGCAAGCAGGATGTGATCTTTTCCATCCTCAAAGCGCACGCCAAAAACGGGGAAGAGATCTACGGCGATGGGGTGCTGGAGATTCTGCAGGATGGATTTGGTTTCCTGCGCTCCGCTGACAGCTCCTACATGGCCGGGCCCGATGATATCTACGTCTCCCCGAGCCAGATCCGCCGCTTCAATCTGCGCACCGGCGACACCATTGCCGGGCGAATCCGTCCGCCCAAGGAGAGCGAACGCTATTTCGCCCTCCTCAAGGTGCAGCAGATCAATTTCGACAAGCCCGAAGCGGCCAAGAACAAGGTCCTGTTCGAGAACCTGACGCCCCTGTTTCCCAAGGAGCGTCTGGTCATGGAGCAGGGCAACGGCAGTACCGAGGACATTACCGCACGGATCATCGACATGGCCTCGCCCATCGGCAAGGGCCAACGTGGCCTGATCGTTTCCCCGCCCAAGGCGGGTAAGACGATGATCCTGCAGAACATCGCCCAGTCGATCACCAACAACAATCCCGACTCCCAGTTGATTGTGCTGCTGATCGACGAACGCCCGGAAGAAGTCACCGAGATGAGTCGCTCGGTCCGGGGTGAAGTGGTGTCCTCCACCTTCGACGAGCCGGCCAGCCGTCATGTGCAGGTGGCCGAAATGGTAATTGAAAAGGCCAAGCGCCTGGTGGAGCACAAGAAGGACGTGGTGATCCTGCTGGACTCCATCACTCGTCTGGCCCGGGCCTACAACACCGTGGTGCCTTCCTCCGGCAAGGTGCTCACCGGTGGTGTGGACGCCAACGCCCTGCAGCGGCCCAAGCGCTTCTTCGGGGCCGCCCGTAACATTGAAGAAGGCGGCAGCCTGACCATCATTGCCACGGCCCTGGTGGAAACCGGTTCACGCATGGATGACGTGATCTACGAAGAGTTCAAGGGCACCGGCAACATGGAACTGCACCTGGACCGTCGAATTGCCGAGAAGCGGATCTTCCCGGCCATCGACTTCAACCGTTCCGGCACCCGTCGCGAGGAGTTGCTGGTTTCCCAGGATGAGCTGCAGCACATGTGGATTCTGCGCAAGCTCCTGCATCCCATGGATGAAATCCAGGCAATCGAGTTCCTGATCGACAAGATGAAGAATACGAAGCAAAACCAGGAATTCTTCATGATGATGAAGAAATGAATAGGAACCTCCTTACGGAGATTCCCGGAGGGGCCTTTTGGCCCCTTCTTTTTATTTCAGCTTCGAGCTACGAGCTACGAGCGGCGAGCCGGGGCGTGCTTATTGAGAGATGGCTGCCGATGAATTTCCGCCGTGGCATGCATGAACCGGGGAGTGAAACCTGAGTCTAGAGTTGTATCATTGGAAGCTCGCAGCTCGCAGCTCGCAGCTCGCAGCTCGCAGCCGGATTCGGAGCCCCGCACCATGAAGCAGTCGTTGCTCGTTTTGATGTTTCTGGCCTTCCTCCTACCCACCCACGCCCTTGCCTGTCGTGGGGATGTGGTGACGGTGATGGATTACATGGCGGGGGACTGGATGGTGGCGGATCAGCAGGGCAATGTGCTGGGTTATAGCGAAATCCGGGAAGGGGCCGGGGGTTGTGCCATTCGGGAGCGGTGGCAGGGGCAGGACGGCCTGGAAGGGGAAGCCATGTTCACCGCCCGTGACGGGGGTGAGCGGTGGCGCATGGTCTGGTCCGACAGTGACGGCCTGATGCTGGAGCTGGATGGCCAGCGTCAGAATGGCAATATGGTCTTCACTGGTGCCCAGGAAAGCGACCAGGGGCAGATCCTCCACCGCATCGTCTATGAGCTTCTGTTTGAAATCGGCGAGATTCACCAACGCTGGGAATACTCCACCGATGGAGGCAGGCGGTGGCAGGTGTTTTTT
>NZ_SLKM01000016.1:0-22505 GCF_007134575.1 Natronospira sp. | reverse complement strand
TAGTCCCCGTAAGTGACTGATTTTTCGCTCCATGATGGACGTGGGTTAAGGGTGGGAAATTGCCGTAACTATTTGACTGGCGGTGGGATTTTTCCTTGACAGTAGGTAGAAACGCTACCTATAGTGTCATGAAGTGGTGAAAAGTGGGGAAAAATGGGGCAAGGGCCCCGACCCGAATTCACCTCTCGCCGGCGCGATCCTGACTCGAATCCAACAGGACCCGATTCAGATAGTCCCGGTCAGACACTCACTCGTAACGCAGGGAGCAAGGCGGCACGGTGTTCAGAGGCGTCAACAATATTGCGCTGGATACCAAGGGACGGATGGCCATTCCGTCCCGGTATCGAGAGCATCTGCGGGCAGAGCACGAGGGGCAACTCGTGGTCACCGTGGATCGTGATGCCTGTTTGCTGATTTATCCCTTGTCGGAGTGGGAGGAGATCGAGCGCAAGCTCAATCGTCTGCCCAGTTTCAATCGCCAGGCTCGCCGCCTTCAACGTCTGCTGGTCGGGCATGCCACCGAGGTGGAAATGGATGGCCATGGTCGCGTGCTTCTGCCCGGGCCGCTGCGGGAATTCGCGGGACTGGAAAAGAAAGTGGTCATGATCGGCCAGGGCAACAAGTTCGAGCTTTGGGATGAGGCGCGCTGGAAGGAGCAGCGCGAGGCCTGGATGCAGGAGGAGCTGGACGACGAGAACCTGGAGCTGCCAGCCGAACTCGAATCCCTGTCCCTGTGACGGTGGGTGCTGGATCGGATGGGCGAAACCGCTCCGCGGGAGCGGTGGAGGCGAGGCATATGCCGCCAAGGCAAGCAGTCAGCCAAGATCACCTGCCGGTGTTGGCGCAAGCCGCTGTCGACGCCCTGGCCCTCCGTCCCGGGGGTATTTACGTGGATGGCACCTACGGCCGGGGTGGGCATGCGGCCTTGTTGCAGGCCAGCCTGGGTGAGGGTGGTCGCTTGGTCCTGATTGACCAGGACCCGGAAGCGATCGCCCATGCACGCGAAAATTTTGCGGATGACGACCGGGTCTCCATTCACCATCGATCCTTTGCCGAGATGGGCGAGCTTGTCGCTGAGCTTGGTCTCGATGGGCGGGTGGATGGCGTTTTGCTGGATATCGGCGTGTCATCGCCGCAGTTGGACGATCCGGCGCGGGGCTTCGCCTTTTCCGCCGGCGGTCCCCTGGACATGCGCATGAATCCGGACAGCGGGGAGAGTGCAGCCGATTGGCTGGCGCGGGCCGAGGAAAAGGAAATTGCCAGGGTCCTGCGGGTCTATGGCGAGGAACGTTTCGCGAAACGAATTGCCCGCGCCATTGTTGCCCAGCGGGCCGAGGCACCGATTGAGGATACGGCCAGGCTGGCGGAAATCATTCGCGCCGCCGTGCCCTCGGCCCCGCCCGGACGCCATCCGGCAACCCGCAGTTTCCAGGCCATCCGGATCCAAATCAATCGGGAGCTGGAAGCCCTGGACCAGGTGTTGGCCCAGTTGCCGGATATTGTCGCGCCGGGTGGTCGAATTGCAGTGATCAGTTTTCATTCTCTTGAGGACCGCCGGGTCAAACAGTTCATTCGCGGCGGCAGTGACGGGCCCAAGGTGGTGGCGGGTGTGCCCCTGCCCGAGGCCGCACCGCCGCCCTTCCGTGCCATCGGACGGGCGCAGCGGGCCGAGGCCGACGAGCTGGATCGCAACCCCCGTGCTCGTAGCGCGGTGTTGCGGGTCGCGGAGCGTCGCCCGTGAGCCTGCGAGGTGCCATTGCGGTGGTGGTGATGCTGCTGTTGCTCAGTGCCATCAGTCTGGTCTGGACGAGGCACGAGGGGCGGGTGCTGTTTGTGGAGCTGCAGGCCCTGGAAGCGGAAAGGGATGAACTCAATGTGGACTGGGGGCGCTTGCAGCTGGAACAGAGCGCCGGGGCCACCAAGGGACGAATCGAGCGGCTTGCCCGGGATGAGCTGGAGATGCGGCGGCCAGTGGATGTGGAAGTGGTGTTGGTGGAACCATGAAAAAACGCGAGCAACAAGAAGGGCGATGGCGCCGGGGAGCGGTTCTTACCGCATTCCTCCTGGCAGGCTTCGCCTTGCTCGCTCGAGCGGTGGAGCTGCAGGTGGTGGACCGGGATTTCCTCCAGGATCAGGGCCAGGCCCGTCACATGCGGGTGGTGGAGGTCCCCGCTCACCGCGGCATGATCACCGACCGACACGGTGAGCCCATGGCGGTGAGTACCCCGGTGGATTCCCTCTGGGCTCACCCCGGTGAATTGCTGGCGGCGGGAGAGCGCCTGGACGAACTGGCTCAGGCCCTGGATCTGTCGCCCAACCGTCTGCGCATGCGGCTTGAAGCCCGACTGAATCGTGAATTCTTTTACCTGCGTCGCCACCTCGCCCCGGAAGAGGCCGAGGCAGTGATCAGTCTTGGCATTCCCGGCGTCTATAGCCAGCGCGAGTACCGTCGTTTCTATCCTGCCGGCGAGGTGGCCGCCCATGTGCTGGGCTTCACCAATATTGACGACCAGGGTCAGGAAGGTCTCGAGCTGGCTTTTGATGGCTGGTTGCAAGGCAAGCCGGGCGCCAAGCGCGTGATGCGCGATCGCCTTGGTCGGGTGATTGCGGACGTGGAGAATATTCGCTCGCCACGGCCGGGTGCGGATCTGGTTACCAGTATCGATCTTCGATTGCAGTACGTGGCCTACCGGGAATTGAAGGCCGCGGTGCGGGAGCACGGCGCCGACTCCGGTGCCATTGTCTTGATGGATCCGCGCAGCGGGGAAGTGCTGGCCATGGCCAGCCAGCCCGGTTACAACCCCAATAGCCGCAGCAATGTTTCTCCTGCCCAGATGCGGAACCGAGCGGCTCTGGATCTGATCGAACCCGGGTCGGCGATCAAACCCTTCGTCATGGCCGCCGCCCTGGAATCCGGGGATATTCGCTCCGACGCTCGATTCGACACCAGCCCCGGCCAGATGCGGGTGGCTGGCCACACGGTCCGTGATATTCGCAATTACGGTGAGCTGGATCTCACCGGGATCATGCAGAAGTCCAGCAACATCGGGGCGACCAAGATTGCCCTGAAAACCGAGCCGGAAGCCCTGTGGCGCACTCTGACCCGTTTCGGCATCGGTGAACTGACCACCAGCGCCTTCCCTGGCGAGGCCCCCGGTCGCATCCGGCATTGGCAGGAATGGCGGGATATCGGCCGGGTGACCCTGTCCTATGGCTATGGCCTCTCCACGACCGCACTGCAATTGGCCCAGGCCTATGCCGCCCTTGCCAATGAGGGGCAAATGCCTGAGGCGAGCCTGCTGCATCGGGAGAATGCGCCGTCACCCCGGCGGGTGATTTCGGCCGGACTGGCGGCAGAGCTGATGGCCATGATGGAGGCCGTGACCGAGCCCGGTGGCACCGGCCTGCGCGCCCGTGTCGATGGTTATCGGGTCGCCGGCAAGACCGGAACGGTGAAGCGCAGCGGACCCGGCGGCTACGCCGATGATGAGTATCAATCCGTCTTTGTCGGCGCCATTCCCGCGTCCCGGCCCCGCCTGGTGGGCGTGGTCATGATCGACAACCCACGCGGTGAGGAATTCTATGGCGGTGCCGTCGCCGGGCCGGTGTTCAGCCAGGTGATGAGCGACGCCATGCGCTTGCTGGATGTGCCCCGGGATCGAGTGGAAGCCGGCATGGAAAGCGTCATCCTGCGGGTGGGGGGTGAGTCATGATGGCCGCCGAACAGCTACAAGCGGTGACCCTGGCCGAGCTGTTGAGTGGCCTGGCCGACCCCGGCCAGCATGCCGACTGGGTGCCCATGGGCTTGAGTCTGGACAGTCGCCAGCTTGAGCCTGGGGGCCTGTTTCTGGCCTGTGCCGGTGTCTCCGGGCGGCATGGCATTGATCATGTCGAGGAGGCGGTGGCGCGGGGTGCCGGCCTGGTCCTGTTCGAGCCCGCCGGGAATCGTCAGCCACCCAGTTTGTCGGTGCCGCTGATCCCGGTTCCGGGCCTGTCCCGTCACGCCAGTCTGATCGCGGCTCGCTACTTTGGTGATCCCTCCCGCTCACTGGCAGTCATCGGGGTGACCGGAACCAATGGCAAAAGCTCCATGGTTCAGCTGATGGCGGCGACCCTGGAAGCCCTTCAGATGCCTGCGGCCAGTCTTGGCACCCTGGGTGTCGGCCGGCCCGGCGCGCTCGCGGTCGCCAGCCACACCACGGCCGATGCGGTGAGTCTGCAGGCGCACCTGGCCAATCTCCGGGATCAAGGGGTACGCCATGTGGCCATGGAGGTCTCTTCCCATGGCCTGGCCCAGCACCGGGTTGCGGCAGTCAATTTTCGCGGCGCCATTTTCAGCAACCTCAGCCACGATCACCTGGACTACCACGGCAGTGAAAGCGCCTACGCGGAGGCCAAGCAGGGGCTGTTCCGCCATCCCGGTCTGTCCTGGGCGGTGATCAATGGCGATGACTACTGGGCTGACTACATGGCCTCGGCCCTGGCGCCGGGGGTGAGGCGCCTGTTCTTCAGCCAGCAGGTGCTCGCGGCCGAGGCCGGGGATGCCTTGCAGTATGAGGCGCACCCCCACTCGCAGGGCCTGAAGATTGCGATTCGCGGCAGCCTGGGCGAGGCCGAGATTGACTCTTCCTGGCTGGGTCGTTTCAACGCCGCCAACATTGCCGCGGTATTTGCCGCCCTGCGCCTGGAAGGGGTGGCCACCGCACCGCTGGTCGAGGCGCTGTCCCGCGTCGCGCCGGTGCCGGGTCGAATGGAACGATTTGGCGGTGGTCGCCAGCCGCTGCTGGTGGTGGATTATGCCCACACCCCCGATGCCCTGGCCAAGGCCCTGGAGGCCCTGCGGGAGCATCTGCGCGGCCGCCTGTGGTGCGTGTTCGGCTGCGGCGGTGACCGCGACCGGGCCAAGCGCCCACAGATGGGCCGGATTGCGGCTCAGCTTGCCGACGAGGTGATCGTCACCGACGACAATCCCCGCGGCGAAGCGGGTGAGCAGATCGTGGCCGATATCCTGCGTGGCACTGGCCGCGCCGGGCGAGTCTGTCGGGATCGAGCGGAGGCCATCAAGGAGGCCTGGTCGCGAGCCCGTCCCGGCGACATCGTGCTGGTGGCCGGCAAGGGCCATGAAAGTGTTCAGATCGTGGGTGATGAGGCCCATCCCTTCAGCGACCGTGAGCTGGCCCGAGATCTGGCCGGGGAGGAAAGATCATGAGCCGATGGACCCTGGCAATGCTGGCCGAGCAGACGGGTGGGCGCCTGCATGGCGATGACCTGGCCTTCGATCGGGTCTGCACCGACAGCCGCAGCCTCCAGGCCGGCGACCTCTTTGTCGCCATTGCCGGGCCAAACTTCGACGGACACGATTTCGCTTCCCGGGCCCTGCAAGAGGGCGCCTGCGCGGTGCTGGTTTCCCGCCATCTATCGGCGCTGGGTGGGCCGCAAGTGGTGGTGGAGGACACTGTGGCTGCCCTGGGGCGCTTTGCCGCCTGGTGGCGACAAACCTTGCAGGGGCCCCTGGTGGGCGTGACCGGCTCCAACGGCAAGACCACGGTGCGCAGCCTGATCGCGGCCGTGCTCGAGGCCCATTGGCCGGAGCAGGTGCTGGCCACCCGGGGTAATTTCAACAACGAGATCGGTGTGCCCCTGACCCTGCTGCGCCTGCGGCCGGAGGATCGTGCCGCGGTGGTCGAGATGGGGGCGAACCATCACGGCGAGATTGCCCGCCTGGCAGCTATTGCGCAGCCGGACCTGGGCCTGATCACCAACGCCGGGCCCGCCCATCTGGAAGGCTTCGGCGATCTGGACGGTGTGGCTCGAGCCAAGGGAGAGCTGATTGCCGGCCTGCCGGCTCACGGTACTGCCCTGCTCAATGCCGACGACCCCCGGGTCCCGGTCTGGCGTGAGCTGGCCGGCGACCGTCCCCGACTGGAGTTCGGCGTCCATCGGGGTGATGTCCATATCGTAGGCGAGGCGGCATTGGACGAGCAGGGCATTCGTGCCCAGGTCGCCACGCCGGCCGGCACCCTCGATCTGAACCTGGCCCTGCCGGGGCGGCATAATCTGCAGAATGCCCTGGCCGCCATCTGCGCGGCCGTCGCCATGGACGTGCCACCGGCCGTTATTGCCCGCGGTCTGGCCGCTGTCCGCCCCGAGCCCGGCCGGCTTCAGCCGCTGTCGGGTGTCAACGGCAGCCTGCTGGTCAATGACTGTTACAACGCCAACCCGGGCTCCCTGGCGGTAGCCCTGGAGTGGCTGCAGCAACGGCCCGTACCCCGCTGGGTGGTGCTCGGCGACATGGGCGAGCTGGGGCTGGGGGCGGCCGAGGCCCATCGCCAGGCCGGTCACCTGATTCGCGAGGCCGGCGTGGAAAGGCTGTTCTGTATCGGCCACCTCGCCGCCGAGGCCGCGGCCGCCTTCGGCGCCGGCGCCGAGCTGTATGCCCGGGTTGATCGTTTGGTGGAAATTCTCCGCCAGGAACTGCGCGAGGACGTGACCCTGTTGGTCAAGGGGTCACGTGCCATGGGATTGGAGCGGCTGATTGACAGCCTCCGGGACCGTCCGGCGCTCATGACCGGGAGGGGAGGCTGAGATGCTGCTTTGGCTGACTGAATATCTGACCCAGTTCCACACTGGATTCTCTGTATTCCAGTACTTGACCATGCGAGCCATTCTCGGGGTGCTGACGGCGCTGGCCTTCTGTTTTGTGGTGGGGCCGGCCATGATTCGACACCTGAGCCGCTACCAGATTGGTCAGCAGGTTCGCGACGACGGGCCCCAGAGCCACCTGGTCAAGGCCGGTACGCCCACCATGGGTGGAGCGCTGATTCTTCTGGCCGTGACGGTCAGCACCCTGTTGTGGGCGGACCTTGAGAACCGCTATACCTGGGTCCTGATCGGGGTCACGCTGGCATTTGGTGCCATCGGCTGGGTGGATGACTGGCGCAAGCTGGCACTTGGAAATTCCAAGGGCCTGTCCGCTCGAAGCAAGATTTTCTGGCAGTCCCTGGCTGCCCTGGCCACGGCTGGTTTTCTTTATTTCACCGCTCCGGCGGGGAATGGCCCCGAGACATCGCTGCTCATTCCCTTCCTCAAGGATGTCCTCATCCCCCTGGGCGGCCTGTATGTCCTGCTGGCCTATTTCGTGATCGTCGGTACCAGCAATGCGGTCAATCTCACCGACGGCCTGGATGGCCTGGCCATCCTGCCGGCCGTGATGGTGGCCGGGGGGTTGGGGATCTTCGGTTATGCCTCCGGTCACCTGGTGTTCGCCGACTACCTGGGGATTCCCTTCATCCCCGGGGCCGGTGAGGTGGTGGTCTTCTGTGCCGCCATGGTGGGCGCCGGTCTGGGCTTTCTGTGGTTCAACACCCATCCGGCCCAGGTATTCATGGGGGATGTCGGGGCGCTGTCCCTGGGCGCTGCCCTGGGCACGCTGGCAGTGATTACCCGTCAGGAAATCATTCTCGTGATCATGGGCGGGGTATTCGTGGTGGAAACCCTGTCGGTGATTGTGCAGGTCACATCTTACAAGTTGACCGGGCGGCGCGTATTCCGGATGGCGCCGCTGCATCACCATTTCGAACTGAAGGGCTGGCCCGAGCCCCGGGTGATCGTGCGGTTCTGGATCATCACCGTGATTCTGGTGTTGATCGGTCTTTCCAGTCTCAAGCTGCGGTAGGAGTGTAGCGCTAGATGGCGGCAATCGCGGACAAACAGCCACGGCAAAACCTGGTGATCGGCCTCGGCCGCACCGGGCTGTCGCTGGTTCGTCATCTGCTCGCCCGGGGCGAGTCGGTGGCGGTGGTGGACAGCCGAGTCCGGCCGCCCATGCTGGAGCGTCTGAACCGCGAGTATCCCGCCGCTGACTGGCAGGGCCCGATTCCCGATCAGCCGCCGACGGGCTGTGAGCGCATCCTGCTTTCCCCTGGCGTAGCCGCCGATCTTCCCCTGTTGCAACAGGCTCGGGCTCAGGGTCTTGAAGTCATTGGCGATGTGGAACTGTTCGCTCGTCATCACAAGGCCCCGTTGGTCGCGGTCACGGGCTCCAATGGCAAGAGCACCGTGGTCAGCCTGATCGCTCATCTGGCCGGTGGTGAGGCGGCCGGCGTATTGGCCGGTGGCAACCTGGGCCAGCCTGCACTGGATCTGCTGGCCAGCGAGCCGAAGCTCTGTGTGCTGGAACTGTCCAGTTTTCAGCTTGAGAGCACCAGCAGTCTGGATGCCCGGGTCGGCGTGGTGCTGAACGTCAGCGAAGACCATCTGGACCGCCATGGCGACATGGACCAATACACCGCCGCCAAGGCCCGCCTGGTGGGCCAATCCCGTACCCTGGTGCTGAACCGGGATGACCCGCGGGTCGCGGCCATGGCCGGCGATGCGTCCTCGGTGGTCTGGTTCGGCGCCGGCCAACCCAGGGGCGAGACCGAGTATGGCCTGCTTGAGGCGGATGATGGCCTCTGGCTGGTTCGCGGTGAACGCCGCCTGGTGGCCGCAGACCGTCTGCCCCTGGCGGGCCGTCACAATCAGCTCAATCTGCTGGCAGCACTGGCCACCCTGGAACTGCTTGGCTATGCGATGGACGAGGTTCTGGCCAGGCTGGAGACCTTCTCCGGCCTGCCGCACCGAATGCAGACCGTCCCCAGCCGTGACGGCCGGCGCTGGATCAACGATTCCAAGGCCACCAACCTCGGTGCCACCCTGGCCGCCCTGGCCGGCCTGGATGCCCCTGTCGTGCTGATCGCGGGTGGGCAGCCCAAGGGGCAGGATTTTGCGCCCCTGGGCCCGGCCCTGGCCCGTTCGGCACGGGGCTTGGTAGTGATCGGCGAGGCCGCCGACCAGCTCAGCGCCGTGGCTCCCACGGATCTGCCGCTGCGTCGGGCCGCCGACATGCCGGCGGCGGTGAGCGCTGCCGCCGAGATGGCGCATGAGGGTGATGTGATCCTGTTGTCCCCCGCCTGTGCCAGCTTCGATCAGTTCCGTGATTTCGCCGCGCGGGGACAAGCCTTCGAGCAAGCCGTTCAGGCTCGGGAGGTGCGGGCATGAGCGTGGCAGTGACCGATCAGCGCTGGTTGTATCGAATTGGTCACGGCCTGGATGGCCGGCTGCTGGCCGTTGCCGCTGCCCTGGTCATGATCGGCCTGATTGCCGTGGCGTCCGCCAGCATTTCCATTGCCGATCGCAACCTGGGTGATCCCTTCTACTATCTTCGCCGTCAAGGTGCCTTTCTGGGGCTGGCCTTGATCGGCGGTTTCATCATCTATCAGATTCCCCTGCGGCTCTGGGCGCGTTCGGGCCTGGCGCTGATGCTGCTGGCCTTTTTCCTGCTCTTGCTGGTGCTGGTGCCCGGCCTGGGCAAAGAGGTCAACGGCGCCATGCGCTGGATTGCGGTGGGCCCCTTCCACCTGCAGGTCTCCGAGCCGGCCCGCATTCTTCTGCTGCTTTATGTGGCCGGCTACATGGTGCGGCGCCAGCAGGAACTCAGTGAGCGATTCGCCGGTTTCTTCAAGCCGGTACTGGTTGTCGGCCTGGCCTGCTTCCTGCTCCTGCTGCAGCCGGACTTCGGTGCCGCCATTGTCCTGCTGGTCACTGTCCTGACCCTGCTGTTTCTTGGCGGCGTGCGCATTCGGGATTTCAGTTTTCTGGGTGGTGCAGGGGCCATGGTCATGGCCGGGCTGGCCTTTTCCTCACCCTATCGGGTGGAGCGCATGACCACCTTCCTCAATCCCTGGGCCGACCCCTTCAACAGCGGTTTTCAGCTGACCCAGTCCCTGATTGCCATCGGCCGGGGGGAATGGTGGGGCGTGGGCCTTGGCGGCAGCGTGCAGAAGCTGTTCTACCTGCCCGAAGCCCACACCGATTTCATCTTCGCGGTCCTGTTCGAGGAAGTGGGCCTGATCGGCATCCTGGTGCTCATGGGGCTGTTCGCCTATCTGGTCTGGCGCTGCTTTCGCATTGGCTCACTGGCCTGGCAACAGGGGCAGCTCTTCGGTGCCTATGTTGCCTGGGGTATCGCCATCTGGCTGGCGGTACAGACCGGTATCAACATGGGCGTGAACATGGGCCTGCTGCCCACCAAGGGGCTGACCTTGCCTCTGATCAGCTACGGCGGCTCCAGCCTGCTGGTCACCGTGGGTGCCCTGGCTCTGGTGCTGCGCGTTTCGCGGGAGCTGACACCGGTGAGCAACCGGCGTCGGCAAAGCCGCGGGGAGGTGCGGGCATGAGTCGAGGGCATATCGTGATCATGGCCGGCGGCACCGGCGGCCATGTCTTTCCCGGGCTGGCAGTGGCCGATTGTCTCCGTGAGCGTGGCTGGGAGGTCAGTTGGCTGGGCACCCGTGCCGGTCTGGAGGCCAGTGTGGTGCCGGATCGGGAGATTGAACTGGATTGCATCCAGGTCAGTGGCATCCGGGGGCGTGGGCTCCTGGGCTGGCTGTTGCTGCCCTTGCGTCTGAGCCGGGCCGTTTGGCAGGCCCTGCGGGTGCTGCGTCGCCGACGCCCCGACATGGTTTTGGGCATGGGCGGTTTTGCCAGCGGACCGGGTGGACTGGCTGCCCGCCTGCTGCGGGTGCCGCTGGTGATTCACGAGCAGAATGCCATCGCCGGCTTGACCAATCGTGTCCTGGCCCATTTCGCCCAGCGTGTGCTGTGTGGTTTTCCGGGCAGCTTCCCGGACAAGGTGGGCGCTGAAACGGTGGGCAATCCGGTTCGTCGGGCGGTGACTCAAACGACCCCGCCGGAGCGCCGCTTGCCCGGGCGAAGCGGCCCCATCCGCGTCCTGATCGTGGGCGGTTCCCGGGGGGCACGGGCACTCAATCAGCATGTGCCGGCTGCCCTGGCCGCGCACGGTGGCGATGTCGCCCTTGCGGTTCGTCACCAATGTGGTCGGGGCTGGGAAGGGGAGACCCGTGAGCACTGGCAAGCGCTGGGGGGCGAGGCGGAAGTCCTGCCCTTCATTGATGACATGGCGGAAGCCTGGGCCTGGGCAGATCTGGCCATCTGCCGGAGCGGGGCGCTGACTGTTTCCGAGTTGGCCGCTGCGGGCGTGGCTTCGATCCTGATTCCCTTCCCGGCGGCGGTGGATGACCATCAGACCGCCAATGCCGAGTTTCTGGAAGCGTCTCGGGCCGCCCGCCTGCTGCCCCAGGATCGTCTGGAGGCCGGTGAATTGAAGGAATTGCTGGAACCCTTGCTGGGGAATCGTTCACAACTGCTGGAGATGGCCAAGCGGGCGCGTCTGATGGCGCGGCCCGATGCCGACCAGGTGGTGGCCGATGCCTGCGAAGCCGTGGCCGCAGAGCGCCGGGGAGGTGGGGCATGAGTGACCGCATGCATCGTATCCATCACATTCACATGGTGGGCATTGGCGGCACCGGCATGAGCGGGATTGCCGAGGTGCTGAATACCATTGGATATGCGGTCAGCGGCTCCGATCTGCGTGATTCGGCCGTCACCCGGCGACTGGCCGAACTGGGCATTCGGGTCTTCCGTGGTCATGACGCCGCCCATGTCAAAGATGTCGATGTGGTGGTCATTTCTTCGGCGGTGGCCGACGACAACCCGGAAGTTCAGGCCGCCCGTGATGCACGCATCCCGGTGGTGCCGCGGGCGGAGATGCTGGCCGAGTTGATGCGCTTCCGGCGTGCGGTGGCGGTTGCCGGCACCCACGGCAAGACCACCACGACGAGCCTGATTGCCAGTCTGCTGGGCGAGGGTGGCCTGGATCCCACTTTCGTGATTGGCGGCCGGCTCAACAGTGCCGGCGCCAATGCCCGTCTGGGCGGCGGCCGCTGGCTGGTGGCCGAGGCGGACGAGAGTGATGCCAGTTTCCTGCACCTGCAGCCGATCATGGCCGTGGTCACCAATATCGATGCCGATCACCTGGAGACCTATGAGGGTGACTACCGGCGCTTGCGCGAGGCCTTCGTGCAGTTCCTGCACAATCTGCCCTTTTATGGTCTGGCCGTGGTCTGCGTGGATGATCCGGGTGTCCGGGAGATCTTGCCCGAGGTCAACCGTTCCCTGATCAGCTATGGCACCGCCGAGGATGCCGACGTGCGTGGCTTCGATTACCGGCCGGAGGGTGCGGGCAGCCACTTCAAGGTCGCCTTTGCCGATGGCGGCACCCTGTCGGTACGTCTCAACCTGCCGGGCCGACATAACTATCTCAATGCCCTGGCCGCAATCGCGGTTGCCCGCGAGCTGGAGATCTCGGAGGAGGCCATCCGCGATGCCCTTGATCACTTTCAGGGCATCGGGCGTCGCTTCCAGGTTCAGGGCGAGATCGGGGCTGCTGGCGGCACGGCGCTGTTGGTGGACGATTACGGCCATCACCCCAGTGAATTGCGGGCAACCCTGTCAGCGGCTCGTGAGGGCTGGCCGGAGCGCCGCCTGGTGCTGGTCTTTCAGCCCCATCGTTACAGCCGAACCCGGGACCTGTTCGAGGATTTCAGCGAAGTGCTCTCGGAGGCCGACGTCCTGGTCCTGACCGAGGTCTATGCCGCCGGCGAGGTGCCGGTGCCGGGCGCGGATGGTCGCAGCCTGGCTCGCAGCGTGCGGGCGCGAGGCAAGGTCGATCCGGTGTTTGTCTCCGCCAGCGAGGACTTGGCGGCGGAGCTGGCCGATACCCTGGCCGGTGTCCTCCAGGACGGTGATCTGGTCCTCACCATGGGGGCCGGGGACATTGGCGCCATTTCGGCGGCGCTGCCGGGACGACTGCCGGCAGAACAGCAGGGAGGCGCTGATGGAAAATCATGAGCTGATCAAGCGCCTGGGCCGCGTCGCCGTTCTGCTGGGTGGCGATTCAGCGGAGCGGCCGGTGTCGCTCAAGAGCGGCAAGGCCGTGCTGCAGGCCCTGCGCCAGGCGGGTGTGAATGCCGAACCGCTGGATCCGGCGGAGGAGGGCCTGGTGCGCCTGGCCGCCGGCCGTTTCGATCGCGCCTTTATCGTTCTCCATGGGCGTGGCGGCGAGGACGGCACCATGCAAGGGGCGCTGCAGACCCTGGGTATCCCCTATACCGGCAGCGGCGTCCTGGGGTCGGCCCTGGCCATGGACAAGTTGCGCAGCAAGCGCCTGTGGCAGGCCGAGGGCCTGCCCACCGCGCCCTATGCCCTGGCTCGTCATCGTGAGGATCTCGCTGCTGCCGCCGAGCAGGTGGGTTTTCCCATGATCGTCAAACCCTCGCGGGAAGGGTCCAGTATCGGCATGAGCCGGGTCGAGAACCTGAGTGAGCTGGAGCGAGCCTGGAGTGAGGCCAGCCGCCTGGACGAGCAGGTCCTGCTGGAGCGCTGGATCGACGGCCCGGAGTACACCGCTGCCGTCCTTGATGGCCGGGTGCTGCCCCTGATTCGTCTGGAAACACCCAATGTCTTCTACGACTACGAGGCCAAATACGAATCCAACACCACCCGCTATCACTGCCCCTGTGGCCTGGATGAGGCCCGAGAGGCCGAGCTGGCGAGTCTCTGTCGGCAAGCCTTCGAGGCCGTGGACGGTTCCGGATGGGGGCGGGTGGATCTGATGCTTGATGGTGACGGCCAGCCCTGGCTGCTGGAAGTCAACACCGTCCCCGGCATGACTGATCACAGCCTGGTGCCCATGGCGGCGGAGGCTGAAGGTCTGGATTTCCAGGCCCTGGTGCTGCGGATTCTGGCCGCGACCCTGGAGGTGCAGCGATGAGTCAGGCGCGCAGACGCAAAACAACACAGGCGCCTGCTCGGGAACTGCCCAGTTGGCTGCTGCCGGGCAGTGTGGTGGCGCTGATGGCCGGCGTGTTGATTGCCGCAGGTTGGCACTGGTTGCCCCGAGTGGAGGGCCCGGCCTTCGAGACCCTGGTGATCAAGGGTGAACGCCACCAGCTCTCGGCTGAGGTCTTGCGCGACCGGGTTCGGCCGATCCTGGACGACGGCTATTTCGGGGCCGATCTGGCTGAGCTGCGGCGGGAGCTGGAGGCCGAGCCCTGGGTGGCGGCGGTCAGCGTCCGTCGCCAATGGCCCTCGACCCTGGCCTTGACGGTGCATGAGCAGGTGCCGGCGGCGGTGTGGAACCGGGAGGGTTTTCTCAACGAGGACGGTGAGTTCTTCGTGCCCCGGGAAATTCATCAGGAGCCGGGTTTTCTGCCGGAACTGAGCGGGCCCGAGGGCAGCGAGGCGGAGGTCCTGGAGGCCTGGCAGGCAATGCAGGCGGAACTGGCGCCCCATGGCGAATCGGCGGTTGCACTGCGCCTCAGCGAACGCCGGGCCTGGACGCTGGAGCTGGCCTCGGGGCCCGAGTTACGCCTGGGGCGGGCCGACCGGGAGCGCCGCTTCGAGCGCTTTGCCCAGGTCGCCTTGCCGGCCCTGGCTCGGACCGAGCGGGTTGCCATGGCCAGCCTGGATTATATCGATATGCGTTACACCAACGGTTTTTCGGTGGCCCCTTCGGGAGGCGACACGACAGAGGACCAAGGTAATGGCTAGGAAGTCGGAAAAGAACCTGATCGTCGGGCTCGACATTGGCACCTCCAAGGTCGTCGCCATCGTCGGCGAGATCAAGGGTGAGGACCAGGTGGAGGTGATTGGTATCGGTCATCATCCATCCCGCGGCCTCAAGAAAGGGGTGGTGGTCAATATCGAGTCCACGGTCCAGTCCATTCAGCGGGCGGTGGAAGAGGCGGAGTTGATGGCCGGCTGCGAGATCCATTCCGTTTTCGCGGGGGTTGCGGGCAGCCACGTCAAGAGTCTCAACTCCCACGGGATTGTCGCCATCCGCGACAAGGAAGTCACACCGGGTGATGTGGAGCGGGTCATCGATGCCGCTCGCGCAGTAGCCATTCCGGCGGATCAGAAGATACTCCATATCCTGCCGCAGGAATTCATCATTGATGATCAGGACGGGATAAGGGAACCGGTCGGGATGTCCGGTGTTCGTCTGGAAGCCAAGGTTCATATGGTTACCGGCGCGGCCAGTGCCGCCCAGAACATCGTCAAGTGTGTTCGTCGCTGTGGCCTGGAAGTGGACGACATCATCCTGGAGCAGCTGGCTTCCAGTTACTCGGTGCTGACCGAGGATGAGAAGGACCTCGGTGTCTGCATCGTGGATATCGGCGGCGGCACGACTGATATGGCGGTGTTTACCGATGGCTCCATTCGCCATACCGCGGTGATCCCCATAGCCGGCGACCAGATCACCAACGATATCGCCGTGGCCTTGCGGACCCCCACTCACCATGCCGAGGAAATCAAGGTCAAGTACGCCTGCGCCCTGCCGCAGCTGGCCAGCCCTGACGAGACCATTGAGGTCCCCAGCGTGGGTGACCGGCCGGCCCGGCGTCTGGCGCGCCAGACCCTGGCTGAAGTGGTTGAGCCCCGTTATGAGGAGCTGTTCAGCCTGGTCCAGGCGGAACTCCGGCGCTCGGGATTCGAGGACATGATCGCCGCCGGCCTGGTGATTACCGGCGGCAGCGCGAAGATGGAAGGGGCCGTGGAACTGGCCGAGGAGGTATTCCACATGCCGGTGCGTTTGGGCACCCCCCAGCATGTTCAGGGGCTGTCCGACGTGGTCCGCAATCCGGTTTACGCCACCGGCGTGGGCCTGCTGCTGTTCGGCAGTCGTGGCCTCAGCGCCGGTCGGCCGCAGGACAGCATGAGCGGTGGCTTCAAGGAGGTGTGGGACAGGATGAAGAGTTGGTTCCAGGGCAATTTCTAATACAGCACACAAGTCGGCCCGTCCCCTGCAAGGGGGCGGATCTTCAAGCAGCAATGAGTGAATTTTTATTGTTCGGCAGTAACGACGGACGAAACCGGGGAGAAGGTTATGTTTGAGCTGATGGATGGATACAGTCAGAACGCCGTGATCAAGGTGATCGGCGTGGGCGGGGGCGGTGGCAATGCCGTGTCCCATATGGTCAACAACGGAATCGAGGGTGTGGAGTTCATCTGTGCCAACACCGATGCCCAGGCCCTGCAGAACACCAACGTCAAGACCCAGTTGCAGATTGGCTGCAATATCACCAAGGGCCTGGGCGCGGGTGCCAACCCGGAGATCGGTCGCCAGGCGGCCATGGAAGACCGGGACCGGCTGATCGAGGTGATCGAGGGTACCGATATGCTCTTCATTACCGCCGGCATGGGGGGCGGTACCGGCACCGGGGCCGCGCCGGTGGTCGCTCAGGTGGCCCGCGAATTGGGCGTCCTGACCGTGGCCGTGGTGACCAAGCCCTTTGTTTTCGAGGGCGGCAAGCGGATGGAATCCGCCAGCAACGGCATCGAGGAGCTGGCCCGTAATGTGGATTCCCTGATCACCATTCCCAACGACAAGCTGCTGTCGGTGCTGGGCAAGCAGACCAGCCTGCTGGATGCCTTCAAGTCGGCCAACAACATCCTGCTGGGGGCCTGCCAGGGCATTGCCGAGCTGATCACCCGGCCGGGCCTGATCAACGTGGACTTTGCCGATGTGCGTACGGTGATGTCGGAAATGGGCATGGCCATGATGGGCTCGGGTGTGGCCACCGGCGAGAATCGTGGTCGGGAAGCGGCCGAGGCGGCCGTCGCCAGCCCGCTGCTGGAGGACATCGATCTCTCCGGTGCCCGCGGCATCCTGGTGAATGTGACCGCCGGCATGGACATGGCCATTGGCGAGTTCGACGAGGTCGGCCAGACAGTCAAGGAGTTCGCCTCCGATGATGCCACCGTGGTGGTGGGGGCGGTGATCGACCCGGAAATGAGCAGCGAGATCCGGGTGACCGTTGTCGCCACTGGCCTGGGTGCGCCGCAGGCCAACCGAGAGAAGCCGGATATGAAGGTGGTCAAGCGGGGCAACGATGGTCAGGTGGATTACGCCGAGCTGGAGCGGCCGGCAGTGATGCGTCGCAAGGCAGCAGGTGGTGAAAACTTCGCCGCCGACAGCGAGAAGGAATCGGAGTATCTCGATATTCCGGCCTTTCTGCGCCGCCAGGCCGACTGAGCCGCTGCTCGGCGGAGCACAACCCGTCCGGGCCGATCCCCGGAGGTCGGGACGGGTTCTGTTTCCCCGACATTGGCGGAACAAATGGCGAATCAGGAACTTGCATTGGTATATGCGCCTGTGATAATGTCCGCCGATCCGCTCGGTGCGGCGGCACTTGCCCCTGCCCG
The DNA here is from genome assembly GCF_007134575.1 of Natronospira sp. Lineage (NCBI taxonomy): Bacteria > Pseudomonadati > Pseudomonadota > Gammaproteobacteria > Natronospirales > Natronospiraceae > Natronospira > Natronospira sp. The sequence continues at coordinate 5,399 of NZ_SLKM01000016.1, read as the reverse complement.
ATGCAAAAGACAAGGCCGGGATTATGTCTCATCCGGCCGTGTATGACCGGCAGCGACCGTCCCCCCGGAGTGGCTGCCGAGCCTGAGAGTGAATAGAAGAATGCTGAAGCAGCGTACCCTGAAGAACATGATCCGCGCCACTGGCGTGGGCCTGCACACCGGCGAGAAGGTCTACATGACCCTGCGTCCGGCCCAGCCCAACACCGGCGTGGTTTTTCGCAGGGTGGATCTGGAGGAACCGGTGGAAATCCGGGCCCGCGCCGAGAATGTCGGTGATACGCTGCTTTCCACCACCCTGGTCCAGGGCGATGTCCGCGTGGCCACCATTGAGCATCTGATGTCGGCCTTTGCCGGGCTGGGTATCGACAATGCCTATGTGGACCTGAGCGCACCGGAAGTGCCGATCATGGACGGTAGCGCTGGTCCCTTTGTGTTCCTGCTGCAGTCGGCCGGCATTGAGGAACAGAATGCGCCCAAGCAGTTCATCCGGATCAAGAAGCCCGTACGGGTCGAGGAAGAGGGCAAGTGGGCCGCTTTCGAACCCTTCGACGGCTTCAAGGTGAATTTTGAAATTGATTTCCAGCATCCGGTGTTCAAGAAACACAGCCAGAACGCCTTGATCGACTTCTCCACCACGTCCTTCGTCAAGGAGGTCAGTCGTGCCCGCACCTTCGGTTTCATGCGTGACATCGAAACCCTGCGGGAGCGCAACCTGGCTCTGGGTGGAAGCCTCGACAATGCCATCGTGGTGGATGACTACCGGATCCTGAACGAGGATGGGCTCCGTTACGAGGATGAGTTCGTCAAGCACAAGGTGCTTGACGCCATCGGTGACCTCTATCTGCTGGGCCACAGCCTGATTGGCTCCTTCACTGGTTGCCGCTCGGGCCACAGCACCAACAACAAGTTGCTGCGTGCCCTGGTTGCCGATGAGTCAGCCTGGGAGGCGGTCACCTTCGATGACGTTGAGGACGCCCCGATTTCCTACATGACGCCGGTACAGGCCGTTCAGCTCTGATCCCATGGGCTGAGGTCTGATTCGGCAGGCAGGATGCCCCGCCACGGCGGGGCATTTTTGTGGGCGGTCATCGACGTCTGAGGGGGTATTCGGCATCGTTCATTCGCCTTCCCGCGCTAGACGTTCCAGGGCCTCGCGCAGCTCGGGGTCGTCAAGGTAGCGGGCCACCTCGCGAATATGCTCGCGACTGTTGCCGCTCAGGGATCTTTTGCCCCGCCGCTGCCCTCTGGTGGCGGCCCGGTCGGGGATCGCCGCTTCGCGGCCGACATGGCCGGCGCGCACGCTAATGCGCTGGGGCGGCGGATTGAGCTCACGGGCCAGACGCCGTTTCAGTTCGCCACTCATGTAGCGGGCTCGAGCAGTCCAGGCGGCGCTGTCCATGACCAGTTGCAGCTCGCCCGAGCGGCGTTCGGCGCCGATCAGGTGGCGGTCCAGGGGGCTGGGAAAACAGGCACGGACCTGTTCCAGCAGGCTGAGCTGATGGCCGGCCTGAGACACCAGTCGTCCCAGGGAACCACCCGCTCGCGACAGCCGGACTTGCAGTGATGTGGGAAATCTGTCCACCATGTACCTGATTCGGGCCAATTTTAGGGAATCGACACCCGGGTTTTGACCTGGGCGGCAAGGATGTCGATACTAGCGGGTCGCGAACTTTGACGACCCACATCCATTCTACATCTGGAGACTGGCAGCCGCATGAACATTATCGTCTGGACAAGACGGGGCGGGTCCCGCCAGTTCAATCTGGGATCGCCACTCCATCTCAGCACCTTCCTCTCCGGTCTGGTCCTGTTCCTGGGCCTGATGTTCGGTCTTGCCTTCATGCTGGTCCATGCCTACTACGTGGAAACCCCCGAGGAGCAGGCCCAGCGCTGGAAGTCCGAACTCGCCGCCGAGCGGGCCAAGCTGGAGCATGTCACCCGCGAGTCGGAAATGAAGCTGGCCGCCCTCAATGCACAGCTGGGCGAAATGCAGGCCCAGGTGACCCGTCTCAATGCCCTGGGCGAGCGCCTGACCCGGATGGCGGGGCTGGAAGAAGGTGAGTTCAATTTCGGGGCCATTCCCGCTCAGGGTGGTCCGGAAGAACTGCTCGACGATATTTCCCTTGGCGATGTCGGCGGCATGGGTGTTGAGGACAGCGTCGAGGATCTTTCCAACCAGATTCGTGATCGGGAACGTCAGCTTTCCGTCCTTGAAAGATTGCTCATGAATCGCAATGTTCAGGACAGGGTGCGGCCCCAGGGACGCCCCATCGAAGGTGGCTGGGTCTCTTCCGGGTACGGCTCCCGCACGGACCCCTTCAGTGGCCGGCGAGCCTGGCACGGTGGCATTGATTTTGCCGGCAACAAGGGCACCAATGTCATGGCCGTGGCGGCCGGGGTCGTTACCTGGTCCGGACGCCGTTACGGATATGGCAAAATGGTGGAGATCAATCACGGCAACGGTTATGTCACCCGTTACGCCCACAACCAGAAGAATCTGGTTGCCGTGGGCGACATGGTTCAGAAGGGAGACGTGATTGCCCACCTGGGGCAGACCGGTCGGGCGACCGGGCCCCATGTCCACTTCGAAGTCCATTACAATGGGCGCACGGTCAACCCGGTGGAGTACATCCGGGCCGGCAACTGAGCACGCCTGGGGGCGGAATTGTCCCGCATCGGCCGTGCGGCCGCCCGACACTGATTCCAAGGGGCCGACCTCGACCGGGGTCGGCCTCGATCATTTTCAATGAGGCAGAACGGACAGCATGCTAGGAAAACTCGTCAAGCGGATCGTCGGCAGCCGCAATGAGCGGCTGATCAAGAAGTTGCGCACCAATGTGGAGCGCATCAACGCCCTGGAGCCTGATTACGAGGCGCTGGATGATGATGCCCTGCGGGCCAAGACCGCGGAGTTCCGTGAGCGGCACGAGAAGGGGGAAAGCCTTGACCAGCTGCTTCCGGAAGCGTTCGCTGCCGTGCGAGAGGCCTCAAAGCGCACCCTGGGCTTGCGCCATTACGATGTTCAGATGATCGGGGGCATGGTCCTTCACCAGGGCAAGATTTCCGAAATGAAGACCGGTGAAGGCAAGACCCTGGTGGCCACCCTGCCGGTTTACCTCAATGCCATTTCGGGAAAGGGCGTTCATGTCGTCACGGTCAATGATTACCTGGCCGAGCGTGATGCCAAGTGGATGGAGCCGGTCTATAACGCACTGGACATGAACGTGGGGGTCATCTACAGCGGTGGCCAGCCCAGCGAGGAGAAACGCGCCGCCTATCAGTGCGAGATCGTTTATGGCACCAACAATGAGTTCGGCTTCGACTATCTGCGCGACAACATGGCCTTCCGGGCCGATGACCGGGCGCAGCGGGATCTGGGCTTCGGCATCATCGACGAAGTGGATTCCATCCTCATTGACGAAGCCCGGACGCCTCTGATCATCTCCGGGCCGGTGGATGACTCCACCGATCTCTATACCAAGATGGACAAGCTGGTCCCCAAGCTGAAGCGGGAAGTGGATGAGACCGATCCCGGTGACTACACCGTGGATGAGAAGGCCCGCCAGGTTCACCTCACCGAGCAAGGCCATGAAACGGTGGAGCAGGAGTTGGTGAAGATGGGGCTGCTGGGCGACGACCAGAACCTCTACGATGCCGCCAACATGAATCTGGTGCACCACCTCAACGCCGCATTGCGCGCCCACGCCCTGTTCGAGAAGGACGTGCATTACGTGGTCAACGACGGCAGCATCGTGATTGTAGACGAGTTCACCGGCCGCACCATGCCGGGGCGGCGCTGGTCCGACGGTCTGCATCAGGCGGTGGAAGCCAAGGAAGGGGTGCGCATCCAGGCCGAGAACCAGACCCTGGCGTCCATCACCTTCCAGAACTATTTCCGCATGTACGAGAAACTGGCCGGCATGACGGGCACGGCCGATACCGAAGCGGTGGAGTTTCATCAGATCTATGGTCTGGAAGTGGTCCAGGTGCCTACCCACAAGCCCATGATTCGGGAAGACATGCCCGACCTGGTCTATCTCTCCAAGGAGGACAAGTACCAGGCCATCATTGAGGACATCAAGGACTGTCACGAACGGGGGCAGCCGGTGCTGGTGGGGACTACCTCCATCGAGGTGTCGGAGTATCTTTCCGGCATCCTCAGGAAGCACAAGATCAAGCACAACGTGCTCAACGCCAAGATGCATGCCAAGGAAGCCGACGTCATCGCTGACGCCGGCATGCCCGGGGCCGTGACCATTGCCACCAACATGGCCGGTCGTGGTACCGATATTGTTCTGGGTGGCAATCCCGACAAGCAGCTTGAAGAAGCCAAGAGCGAGGAAGAGCGCAAGAAGATCCGTGCCCAATGGGAGCAGCGCCACCAGGAGGTGCTGGAAGCCGGTGGCCTGCACATCATCGGTACCGAACGGCACGAATCACGGCGGATCGACAACCAGTTGCGTGGTCGTTCCGGTCGTCAGGGTGACCCTGGTTCCAGCCGCTTCTATCTGTCTCTTGAAGACAGCCTCATGCGGATCTTCGCCAAGGACAAGGTCAAGTCCATTCTCCAGCGCCTGGGCATGAAGGAAGGGGAAGCCATTGAGCATCCCTGGGTGACCCGGACCATCGAGAATGCCCAGCGCAAGGTGGAACAGCATAACTTCGATATTCGAAAGAACCTGCTGGAATATGACAATGTCGCCAACGACCAGCGCAAGGTCATTTACGAGCAGCGCAATGAGTTGATGTCCACGGATGACGTCTCTGAGGCCGTGGAAGGTATTCGGGACGATGTGGTCAACCAGACCATCGATACCTATGTGCCCCCGGAGAGCCTGGAGGAAATGTGGGATATCGCCGGGCTGACCGAGGCACTGGAGCGGGACTTCCATCTCAAGCTGCCCCTTCAGCAGTGGCTGGACGAAGACGACGAGCTGGACGAAGAAGGGCTGCGCAAGCGGATCATCGCTGCCGCCGACGAGGCCTACCAGGAGAAAGAGAAGCTGGTCGGCAGCTCCGTGCTGAGGCACTTCGAGAAGGCGGTCATGCTGCGGGTACTGGATAACCACTGGAAGGAGCATCTGGCCGCCATGGACTTCCTGCGCCAGGGCATCAACCTGCGTGGTTTCGCCCAGAAGAACCCCAAGCATGAATACAAGAAGGAAGCCTTCGCCATGTTCGCCGACATGCTCGAGCGCTACAAGGCAGAGGTGATCAGCATCCTGGCCAAGGTTCAGGTACGGGACCAGCAGGACGTTCAGGCCGTGGAGGAGCAGCGCCGTCAGGATGAAAGCCGGCTGCAGTTTCAGCATGCCGCGGCCGGCAGCGCCACCGCTGCCGCGGCGGCGGGCGGCGGTGCGGCCGCCGCCGGCCAGGCGGGTGGTCGGGCCCAGCCCGGT
>NZ_SLKM01000052.1:0-22586 GCF_007134575.1 Natronospira sp. | reverse complement strand
CCGGAACCGATGGCCATGATGCCTTCTTCCGGCTCGATCACATCGCCATTGCCGGAAATAATCAGCGAGACCTCCCTGTCCGCCACACAAAGAAGGGCCTCGAGTCGCCGCAGGGCACGATCGGTCCGCCAGTCCTTGGCCAGTTCCACCGCCGCCCGGGTGAGATTGCCACTGTGTTTCTGGAGCTGACCTTCAAAGCGCTCGAACAGGGTAAAGGCGTCGGCGGTACCACCGGCAAAGCCGGCCAGGACCTTGTTGTCGTGCAGCTTGCGGACCTTGCGGGCATTGCCCTTCATGATGGTATTGCCCAGGGAAACCTGGCCATCGCCGGCCATGGCCACCTGCTCACCACGGCGCACACTGAGTACGGTGGTACCTCGATACTGCTCCATTGCTGGCTCCTGCTTGTCCGGGATGGGGATGATGCCGGGAAATGGCGGCTACTGAAACCCGGTCACTCCTGATCGTCGACGGCCTGTGGCGGCTTGCGGCGACGGGCGCGCGGATGCGCCTTGTCATATGTGCGGGCGAGATGCTGAAAATCAAGGTGGGTGTAGATCTGGGTGGTACTGATGTCGGCATGGCCGAGCAGTTCCTGCACCGCGCGCAGGTCGCCGCTGGACTCCAGCAAGTGGCTGGCAAAGGAATGGCGCAGCAGATGGGGGTAGGCAGGGACGGGCAGCCCCAGGACCCGGGCCCAGTGACGGATGCGGGCCTGAATATTGCGATGGCTGAGGCGGGTCCCGCGCTGGCTGACAAAGACCGCCTGCTCACCTTCCTCGGCCATGGCGCTTCGATCCCGCAGCCAGTCCCTAAGGGCATCGGCTGCCTTGCGCCCCATGGGGACGATGCGGGTCTTGCTGCCCTTGCCGGTGACCCGAACCATGCCCTCGGCAAAATCGATCTGATTCAGATCCAGGCCAGCCAATTCGGCCAGACGCAGGCCGGCGCCATAGAACAGCTCCATCACCGCCCGGTCACGACGCGCCAGCACCGTGTCGGCAGGCATGTCCAGCAAAACCCCAACCTGATCGGCATCCAGGGTGGCCGGAAGTCGCTTGCCGGCCTTGGGGGCCGTCACCTGCTCGGCCGGGTTGTGGCTGAGTCGGCGCTCGCGGATCAGATGCCGACAGAGATTGCGGACCGCCGACAGGCGCCGCTGGATACTGCGCGCGGACTGGCCCCGGCGACGCTGGAGAGCGGCCCACTGGCGAACATGTTGACTGTCGAGCGCCGTCCAGCCAGTGATGCCCTGGGCAGCCAGCCAGTCGAGAAATCCAGCCAGATCGCGGCGATAGGCGTTTAGGGTGCGGGGCGAAAGCCGACGCACATGGGCAATGTAGTGAAGGTAGGCATCAACGTCCCCGGCCAGCGGAGACCGGGATTCAGACGCCACGCTCACCCGGGGCCGGTTGCCGGGCCAGGGTGGCGGCCACCAGGTCGGCCATCCGCTCCAGGAAGAGGGTTCCCTGGGTCGCGCTGAAATGGTCCTTGTTGCGGCTGCCGATGGCGATCATGCCCTGGCTGGCATCGGCCCCCAGGGGTACCAGGGCAGCCGAGCCCACCCGACCCTCGGCCTTCTCGCCGAAGAGAAAGGCGAGCTGGGCCTCGCTCAGACGGCCCAGTTGGGGGCGGCCACCGCGAAGGAAATTGCGGAAGGCTGACAGCCCGGGATCCTCCGGATGCACCAGGCGGGCCGGTGAATCGCCGCCGTCATCGGAGCGATCGGCAAACAGGCAGATGATCACCTCGTCGGCGTCGAAACGGTTTCTCAGCACATCGTCCAGCCCGGCGACCAGTTCCTGGCGATCGCTGGCGGTGACCAGGGCCAGGGCCAGTTGGTGCATGCGGTCGATCAGACTGTCATTGCTGCGGGCCACATCCACCAGGTCCACCAGCCGGCGCTCCAGCTGGCGATTCTGCTGGCGCAGCACGGCCACCTGCTTTTCCACCAGGGAGACAGCCTCGCCGCTGTGGTGGGGCACGCGCAGCCGACTCACCAGCTCCGGATGGCGATCGAAGAAATCCGGTTGGCTGTTGAGGTAGTCGATGACCGACGCTTCATCCGCCGCCATCGAATTATCATTTCCAAGTTTGCGCTCTGTGCTCATAACCGAATACTTCCCTTGAATACGTACTCGGCCGGGCCCTGCATCCAGAGCGGCCTGCCGTCTCCCTCAAAGCTTATCACGAGATTTCCACCTTGCAGCCCCATATCCACCCGTTCATCAAACCAGCCGGCCCGCCGACCAGCGGCCATGGCGGCACAGGCGCCGCTGCCACAGGCCAGGGTCTCGCCCGCGCCACGCTCCCAGACCCGCAGGCGGGCCCGGTCACGACCGCGGACCTCCAAAAAGCCCACATTGACCCGCTCGGGAAAGGCCGGGTGGTTCTCAATGCGCGGGCCCAGCTCGCTCACCGGCGCCCGCTCAACATCCTCAACGCGAATCACCGCGTGGGGATTGCCCATGGAGACCAGGTGCAGCGTCACAAGCTGCTCGTCCAGCTCAAGGGTAACCGGGCCCGGGGCGGGCTGATCGAAGCGGGCCGGCAGGCTGCCCGGGCGAAAATCCGGGCGGCCCATATTCACCTTCACCCCGGCCTCGCCGGCCAGTTCGGCAATCATGACACCACCACGGGTGCCAAGGCGGATGGGGCCGTCAGCGGCATGGCCGGCGTCTACCGCCAGGCGCGCCACGCAACGGGCCCCATTGCCGCATTGGCTGACTTCGCTGCCGTCGGCGTTGAAGACCTGATAAAAGAAATCGCTGTCCCGGTCACGCGGCGCGGCCAGCACCAGGATCTGGTCACAACCCACGCCCAGGCGGCGATGGGCAATCCGGCGAACCTGTTCGGAGCTGAGTGAAACCGGCCTGGCCACCGCGTCGAAGACGACGAAGTCATTGCCCAGGCCCTGCATTTTGAAAAAATCGCGCGCCAAGTAAGCAGCCTCAGTTCGCATCGGCCTGCATCAGGGGCACGCCATCGCGATAGATGCAGCGATCCATGACCACAAACAGGCCGGCATCCACGGCGCGTCTTGCGGCATCCCGGTCGATCACGCCGTCCTGCAGCCAGAGCGCGGGCACACCGGCGGCGATGGCGTCATCCACCACCTCGGCCACATGCTCGGGTCGGCGGAAGACCACCGCCATATCCACCGGACCGTTCAGATCCCGAAGGCTGGGCACTGCGGGTACCCCCATCACCTCGTGGCTGCCGGGCCGCACAGCGGTCAGCTCGAAACCGAGGCGCTTGAGGGCAGCGCCCACGCCGTGGCTGGGACGCCCTTCCTTGGGCGAGAGGCCGACCACCGCAATGCGGCGGGTGCGATTCAACTGCTCTGCAATGGCTTGCTGGTCGGGATTCCTGAATCCACTCATCCGTGATCCTCCTGCGCTGGGCGATTGCGCCCCATTATGGGGCCGACCCCCTGCGCTTGCCACCGGCTCAGGCGCCGGCTGGCAAATCCGGCGCCGCAATTACCCGATTGCGCCCCCCTCGCTTGCCCGCATACAGGGCTTCATCGGCCCGGCGAATGCTGTTTTCCACCGCCTGAGCGGGGTCCAGCGGGGCCACGCCGAAACTGAGGGTGACCGCGATCCGGTCATCCTGATAAGGCACCTCGCTGGCGGCAATACGGGCACGGAGGGCCTCGGCAAGCTCCACGGCGCCGGCGGTATCGGTTTCCGGCAGCAGGATCAGGAATTCCTCGCCACCCCAGCGGGCGACACTGTCCTGAGCCCGCAGGCGTTCGCGGAATTGAGCGGCCACGGCTTGCAGGACCGCATCACCGGCTTCATGGCCCAGACTGTCGTTGATGCGCTTGAAATGATCGATATCGCACAGTATCAGGGCCGCCGGCCGCTGACTGCGCTGAATCCTTACCCACTCGTCGTCCAGACGCTCCTGCATGCAGCGCCGATTCGGCAAGGCGGTAAGGCTGTCGCTGCGCGCCAGCCGCTCCATCTCGCAACGCGCATGTTCAGCAGCTTCCTTTTCAACGGCCAACTGTTCCAGGTGCCGTGCCCGCCGGAAGGCGGAAACCGCATGCTCCCGGAAACGCCGATAGCTGTCCCGGTCGGCCACGTTAAAGGCATCTTCATACTTCTGACTCTGAAGAATGAGATAGCCGGCCACTTCCCCATCCATGGTGATGGCGATGGCCAGCATGGCGAGACTGGGGTCTTCCTTCTGAAGGGACTCATGACCGCGGATGCCTTCGGGCCGACGACGCAAATACACACCCTCGCAGAGGCTTTCCGCATCATTCAAGTAGCGGGCCCGAGCCTCGGCCTCGCTAAGCCGTACCTTGCGAATGCCCTGGTAGCGGAACCCCTTCCAGACCGCCGGGTAGAAAGTGCCTTCCGGCGATCTGACCATGAAGGCCCCTCGATCAGCCGCCTCGAAAAAGTCGGTGGCCTCTTCCAGGATGCGGGAGAGCAGACTGGCGAACTCTTCCTCATTGTTTAGGGCCGCCACCAGACGGTCCATGGCATTGAGTTCATCGTTTCGGGCGGCGATGAGCCGGTTACTGCGACTCTTGATGAGAAAGCGGTTCCACAGCAGGATGAGGATCAGCGCAAGGCCGAGGGCACCGATGAGCAAGGCATTGCGTACCACACGCTGAGTCTGGCGTTCCTGCTCCAGCAGGCGAATCTCCTGTTCCCTTTCATCGGCCTGAAACAGGGCACGCATTTCCGCAATCTGGCGTTGCCGGTGCTCACCCTGCAGTTCCTGCACCAGCTCCAGCTGGCGGGTGCGGGCCTCCAGGGCCGCCGGGTAATCACCGCGAGCGGCATGCAGCTCGGCCATTCGATTGAAATGCCCAACACGGAGATTATCGGAATCGATCTCCTCAATGATTTCCCAACTGGCCGCCAGGTATTCTTCCGCCCTTGGGAAATCCTCCTGCAGGATGTAGGTGTAGCCAAGGTTATGCAGGGAGCGGGCCTCGCCTCGTCGATTGCCCACCTCCTTGTAAAGTGCCAGCGCCCGCTGATGCCAGCGCTCGGTCTCCGCCAGCTCACCCTCAAGCCAAGCCACCACGGCGAGATTGTTGTAGGACGCCGCCATGCCCTCGCTATCGCCAATGGCTTCGCGAATGGCCAGGCTTTCTCGATTGAGCGCTTCGGCGCGCGCCAGATCCTGATGGTGGCGGGCGATCACCGCCAGGTTGTTCAGGGCCGAGGCATAACCTTCCTGATAATCACCGCCCTCGAAGCGCTCCCGCATGCGTTGGAAATAATTTTCGGCAGCATCCAGGTCCTGGGTATGAAAATGTACTTCCCCGATCCGGGCCTCCAGTTCACCGGCAGCCTGTGGTTTTTCCAGGTTATCGGCGAGACGGAGGGCGTCATAGAGAACTTCCAGGGCACGATCGTATTCCTCCAGATCGGTCAGGGTATTGCCGAGACCGGTCAGGGCCTCGAGCGCTCCCACCTGATCCTCGCTGCGGCGAAAGGCATCCAGGGCCCGTTGAAAAGCCTGACGTGCCAGTGACGGCCGCTCGAGCTCCTGGTTGATCTGGGCACGCTCGATTTCGGCCTCGGCAAGTTGCTGGAAGTCGCCGACCTGCTCGGCAGCGGCCACCCTGTCTTCGACGGCGGCCAACCGGGCCTGAATATCATCTGCCTGCGCCGCCCGGGCGGCGACTGGCATCGCCGTCAAAAGCAGCAAAAGCCCCAGCAGCAAGCAGCCGGTCCAGGCACGCAGTTTGTCATCCGGGGCAGGGATCCCCATGTCGACACCTCAGGCGCAGGCGAAGGAGCAGCGGGCAAATCCGCAAAGGCCTTCTCACAACATAGAATCCGCATCCCTCGAATTGTCAGATTTCGAGGACTAACGGATCAACCACGAGTACAGGCGGCGGCAATGCCGTCATCGTCAATCGATGCCCAACTCATCCCAGATGGCATCAACACGCTGCTTGGTCTCGACATCCATGTGGATTGGCCGACCCCATTCCCGTTGCGTCTCTCCAGGCCATTTGCTGGTGGCATCCATCCCCATCTTGGAGCCGAGTCCGGATACCGGGGAGGCGAAATCCAGATAGTCGATGGGCGTGTTCTCCACCATGACGGTATCCCGAGCCGGATCCATGCGTGTGGTCATGGCCCAGATCACGTCCTGCCAGTCCCTTGGGTTGACGTCCTCGTCGACGACGATGACGAACTTGGTGTACATGAACTGGCGCAGAAACGACCAGGTTCCCATCATCACCCGCTTGGCGTGGCCCGGATACTGTTTCTTCATGCTGATCACCGCCATGCGATAGGAGCAACCCTCCGGCGGCAGGTAGAAGTCGATGATCTCGGGAAAGGTCTTCTGTAGGATGGGCACGAAAACCTCGTTGAGGGCGACCCCCAGCACGGCCGGTTCATCCGGCGGCCGGCCGGTGTAAGTGCTGTGATAGATGGGTTCTTTACGCCGGGTGATGCGAGCAATGGTAAAGACCGGAAAGCGCTCGACTTCGTTGTAGTAGCCGGTGTGATCACCGAAGGGGCCTTCGGCGGCCATGTCATCGGGATGGATATGGCCTTCCAGCACGATCTCCGCCGAAGCAGGGACCTGGAGATCCGAACCCAGGCATTTGACCAGTTCGGTGCGGGCACCACGGAGCAGGCCGGCGAAGGCGTATTCAGACAGACGATCAGGCACCGGGGTCACGGCGGCCAGGATGGTCGCCGGATCAGCCCCCAGGGTGACGGCAATGGGAAAGGGCTCTCCCGGGTGGGCCTGCTGCCAGGACTGAAAATCCAGGGCACCCCCGCGATGGCCCAGCCAGCGCATGATGACCCGGTTGCGGCCGATCAGCTGTTGACGATAGATGCCCATGTTCTGGCGGCCGCCATCCGGTCCCCGGGTGGTAACCAGGCCCCAGGTGATCAGCGGCCCGGCATCGCCGGGCCAGCAGGTCTGCACCGGGAGCTTGCCCACATCCACATCCTCGCCTTCCAGGACCTCATCCTGGCAGGGCGCCTTCTTCACGACCTTGGGCGCCATACTCATGACCTTGCGGAATATCGGCAGCTTCTCCCATGCGTCCCGCATCCCCTTGGGCGGATCCGGCTCCTTGAGAAAGGCCAGCAGGCGCCCGATCTCACGCAGGGACTCGATCGACTCGGCCCCCATGCCCAGGGCCACGCGTTCGGTGGTGCCGAAGAGATTGGCCAGTACCGGCGTGTCATGACCGGTGGGATTCTCGAACAGCAGTGCCGGGCCCCCGGCGCGCAGGGTGCGATCACCGATTTCCGTCATTTCCAGTTTCGGATCCACCGGATGGCTGATCCGCTTGAGCAGGCCGCGCTGTTCCAGTTGATCGATGAAATCGCGCAGGTCTTTGTATTCCATGCCATTGCACCCTGGGTCGCTTGAATGAGCGCATGATAGCAGCCCGTGCGTTTGCGAGCCGCTGGTTCAATCGGTTCCAGCGTCGCAAGCGGAGGGTGTTCGGGGGATGCTTCCGACGTTTGCCGCGAGTTCTTCTATACTTCAGGCGACACACACCGAGGAAACGGACCGAAGGAGCCGGCATGCGCCAGATCATGGTTCTGAATCCCAAGGGTGGTTCAGGTAAGACAACACTCGCCACCAATCTTGCCGCCTATTACGCCAGCGAGGGACACGATGTGGTTCTTGCGGATTTCGATCCCCAGGAGTCGAGCCTTGCCTGGCTGGAACGTCGAGACGAGAAATGGCCGGATATCCGCGGCATGGTCGCCCATGAAGAAGGCCTTCAGGGGGTGGGACAGCCGGATTATCTGATCATTGATGCGCCGGCCGGGGTGCGCGGCCCGGCATTGACGGAATTGCTGCGGCGGACCGAAACCGTGCTGATCCCGGTGCTGCCCTCCCCGGTGGACATGGAGGCAGCCACCCGTTTCGTCAAGGAATTACGAGAAAACGCCCGCTATGATCGGGTCAAGACCGCCCTGGTGGGTAATCGGGTCAAGGACCATACCCGCATTACGGCCAGCCTCTATCGTTTTCTCGAGCGCCAACGGGTCCCCTATGTCGGCGCCCTGCGGGATACCCAGAACTACGTCAGGGCCTTTGACCGCGGCATCGGTGTCTGGGAGATGGCGCCCTATATGAGCTACCAGGATTGGGAGCAGTGGGACCCCATTATCGAGTGGCTGGATTCGGCTCGGAGTCGTCCCTGAGCGCTCCAAGCAGGGCCTGGCGCAATGCCTCAAGCATGGGCCCAGGATTGCCGTCCTTGACGACCACCCGATCCATGCCGGCTCGACGACATTCGGCGTGTTCCTCACTGGAAATGGCGGCCGTCAATCCAATCACCGGCAGCTCGGTGTAACCCTGTTCACGCAGGGCGCGGGTGGCGGCGAGGCCGTCCATATCGGGCAGGTGGCGATCCATGAGTACCACCGCGGGCTGCCACGCCTGAACGGCAGCGAGTACGGATCGACCGTCGCCCACCAGATGTAATTGATAGCCGGCCGTCTCCAGAACATCGCTGATCACGCGTGCATTGACCGGATTGTCTTCGGCCACCAGAACGCGGGCGCCCTGAGCGGATGATTCGACAGCCGCTGAGGACGGCTCTTCTTTCCCTCCAACCGCCTCAAGACCCGAGAGTCGATCCAGCAATTCCGCCAGACGCGCCTCCCGGATCGGCCAGTCCAGCCGCCATTCCGGTTTTTCTCGGGGATAAAGCCCCTGCTCATCGCAGACCAGGACGATCTCGTCAGCCGGCATGTTGCGGTCCAGCGCCGTTTCCAGGCGGACCTCCAGGCCGGACTCGGACAGGCGAAGCGCAATCATTTTGCCGGCCGGTCCTGGTGACGCCAAAATGGTGAACCGCCGCGTACTGCGGGTCAGCGCCCGTTTGCCGCCGGCACTTTCGGCCCGAAAGATCACCTCGAAACGGCTGCCCGCGCCCGGCTCGGTATCGAGACGGATCTCACCGCCCATCAAGCGGGCCAGCTCCCGGCAAATGACCAGGCCGAGCCCCGTACCGTCGACCTGGGCCACCTCATGGGCACGGGCAAAGGGCTGGAACAGGCGTTCCACTGCCTCATCGGTCATACCGGGACCGGTATCGGCAACGCTCATGCGCAATCGCTCGGCATCAAAGCGATCCAGTTCGACGGTAATCGCCCCTTCGGTGGTGAACTTGGTGGCGTTACTGAGCAGATTGCCGAGGATCTGGCGCAGGCGGACCTCATCGGTGACCACACGGGCCGGCAGCTCACGATCGATGTGCGTGACCACGGCCAGGCCCTTGGCGCTCGCCTGGCCGGCGTGGAGGGCGGCGGTATCCTCGACCGCCGCGACCAGGTCGAAGGGGGCCGGATGGATTTCCATGCGCCCGGCCTCCAGCCGCGCATTGTCGAGAATGTCACTGAGAATGGCCATCAGGCTGCGCCCGGAGCTGGCGATGGCACGGGCATAATCGCGGCTGCGCTCGTCCAGTGATTCGCGCAGCAGCAGGTCGGCAAGGCCAAGGATGCCACTCACCGGTGTCCGGATCTCGTGGCTGAGCTTGGCCAGAAACGCTGTCTTGGCCCGGTTGGCGGCATCCGCTTCGGCAACCAGCAATGCCGTATCCAGGGCCTGGGCGGCCTGATCGGTGAATGCCGATACGGCCGCCCGGTCCCGTGCCTTGAGTGGCCGGCCGGCCAGGGGGCGTAAATGCAACTGACCGAGATGACGGCGTCGCGTTTCCAGGGGCAGAGCCATGACCCCCGCATCCTGGCTGCTGAGTGGGGACTTGCCTTCCCGGGATCGGGTCACCCGGGTCGGTGGCAGATTGCCGTATCGTTCCAGGCGGACGGCTGCCGCTTCCACGGGCAGCACGGCCAGAAGCTGGGAGAGGAAACGATCCAGCAGTCGGCTGCGATCGGCCGGCTCGGCGAGACGACGGGAAAGCTCGTGCAACTGCTCGATCCATTGGCGCTGCTCCCGCTCTCGTTGCAGGGCCCGTTCCCGCAAACCGCGGCGACGCCAGAGGATGAACAGGCCGGTCAGGGCAAAAACAGTGAAAATGGCATAGGCGAGCATGGCCTCGGGACGGCGCCAGGGCGCAGCCGGCAGCTCGATCAGCAGGGGCGCATCCAATTCCCGCCAGGCACCGCTGGCATCGCGCACCGCCAGCTCAAATCGATAGTCACCAGGGTCCAGATTGGTATAGGTCGCCGTGGGCCGGGTGGCATCGGTGTATTGCCAGTCATCATCCTGACCCAGCAAGCGGTAGCGGTACTGATGGGACCGCGGATCGCGGTAGTCAAGCAAGGCAAAGTCCAGCGACAGGGCGGTCTGCTCATGAGCGAGCCGCAGGGAGCCTTCAGTCCAGACCGCCTGATCATTGTCACCACCCCGCCATCGGTCTTCGCCCATTACCCTCAGCGCGGTCAGGCGCAGGGGGGCGTCCACCTCCTGCACCGTCACCACCGCCGGGTCCACGACCAGAATGCCGTCGGCTGCCCCGAACAGGGGTCTGCCGGCCGGGTCCAGGCCATGGGCACCGGCATGAAAAGTCAGCTCGGGCAGACCCTGGGCAGCACCCAGACGGGCGAGCCGTCCGTCCGGGTCGATTCGAGCCAGCCCGGTGCTGGTCATCACCCAGACCCGGTCCTCGGCGTCCACTTCCAGGCCGACCACCACATCGCTGGGCAGGCCCTCGGCCTGACCGAAGACTCTGATCTCGCCATCGGGGCTGAGACGGGCCACCCCGCCGTCATAGGTGGCAACCCAGACACGGCCCTGTTGATCGTGGCGGATAGCCTCGATGACGCCGCCCGGCAGTCCCCGGGGTCCAACGGGGATATGCCGAAAACGGCGCTGATCCGGGAGCCAGACATAAAGGCCATCCCCCTCGGTCCCGACCCAGATCCGCCCCCGACTATCCTCGTGCAACACGGTTACCCGATCACTGCCCAATCCATGCTCCTCGGACTGGTCGGCACGAAAGGCGCTGACGACCTCACTGCCCGGATCCCAGCGGTGCAGTCCATCGCCATTGGTGCTGATCCACAGCCTGCCCTGACTGTCCTCGAGCAAGTCCCAGAGGGCGGCGGAACGGCTGAGTCGGATATCGGCCAACAGGGCAGAACGGTCCTCGACGCCGCCGTCAGCGATCAGATGGAGCTCCTGCTCGTCGGTGCCCACCCAGACACCCTGGCCGCCGGTCGCCAGACTCCAGATATTCTCGCCTTGGCCGCGGTCCGCGTCATAGAGCCAGGCCCGCTGCAGCCGGCCCTCGGCATCCAGCGCCAACACCCCGTCCCGCTCGGTGCCCACCCAGCTCCGCTGCTCGTCGCGAGCCAGGGCCCAGATGGAAACGGTGTTGCCGCCGTGTTGCAGTCGATGGACATCAAGCCCGGGCGGTATCGGCAGGGCGCGAATCAAGCCCGCGGCTTCACTGCCCAGCCATAACAGGCCCTGGCGGTCGATCAGGGCCGTGCGCAGGACCTGGACAGGCAGACCCGCCTCCCCGGGCGACGCAGCCCCCAGGTGGCTGGGCTCACCATCCGGCGGAATGGAGAACAAACCATGCCGCGAACTGAGCCAGATCGTGCCGTCCTCATGCCGGGCAATGGCCGACAGCGAGGGGCTGACCTCGCCCTCCAGGGGCAGGGGAACCCGAGTCAGGCTGTTCGCCTCGCGGGAACCGCGCCAGAGGCCGGCGCCACCGGCAACCAGAACCTCCCGGTCGGGTCCCAGGGCAATGCTGGTGATGCCACGATAATCGCTGTCGCTGTCGGCCTTGGGCAGCTCCACCGTGCGGGCTTGATGAGCGCCCCAGGGCAGAAAATCCAGACCGGGACCGCTGCCGATCCACAGGCCCTCGGTATCCGCGGCCAGGGCATGGGCACCGGGGCGGTCATTATCCTCACCCCAGGAACGGAGCCGAGGCGTGGCGGTCATTCGGAGTGGGTCAATTCGGCTCAGGCCGGCCGCCGGGTGGGCGGCCCAGATGCCACCGTCCGGGGCCACCGCCAGGGCACTGACATGGGGGTCGGCCAGGCCCTGCTCCGGGCCGACACGCTCGACCCGCCCCGTGCCGCCATCGATGCGCGCCACCCCACCGCTGAGCGTGGCGACCCAGATATTGCCGGCCCGGTCTTCCACCAGATCCCGCACATGACTGCCCGGCAGACTGTCGGGGTCATGGCGGTCGTGGCGATAAAGGCGCATACGGTGGCCATCCCAGCGCGCAAGCCCGCCCTGGGTACCAATCCAGATGAAACCATGTCGGTCCTGGAGCAAGGCTTCGATGCTGTCATGGGGAAGGCCGTCATCACTATCGATGACAAAGAAGTTGGGCTCGGGGGGCAGGTCCGCCAACACGGACAGCGGCGCAACCAGCATCAGCAACACTATGATGACTCTGCTAGCCCCCAAGATACCCCCTCAAACGCTTCAGGCTGGTGCCGATGATTGAACGATGGCGGGCACGGCTACGGCCGGGTCAGGCCAGCGAAGCCGCAGCCCTAGCTCACGCTGCAGACGGCTGGCATCAAGCGCTCGCTGGGCCTGCAGAAATCCCGCCGCCGAGTCCCCCTCGGTGGATGCGCGCGGTGGACGCGGCAACCCCATCAGATCGGCGCAAAGATCGAGATAGTCACCAAAGGCGATGGGGTTATTGTCACTGACATTGTAGACCGAGTCAGCCGGGGCCCGGAGGGCAGCCAGGAACAAGGCCTCGGCGAGGTCGTCCCGGTGAATTCGGTTGGAGGGACGGCTGGCCAGGATGGGATCCAGCGACTTGCCGGCCCGCAAGCGGGCCTCGGGCAATCGCCCCGGGCCGTAGATCGCTGCAATACGCAGTCGGACCACGGTCATGCCCTGTTCCCGACCCAGTGCCAGCGCGGTGTTTTCCGCGTCGAGCCGACGAAGGCCACGATCATTGCTGGGTTGGGCGGGGGTGGATTCGTCTACCCGGCCCTCGGCACGGCCATAGACACTGGTGGTGGAGGCATAGACAAGGCGCTCGGGTCGTCCGCCCTGCAACAGCCAGCGCATGCCCTGCAGCAGACGAGGATCCGTTCTGCCCTGCCGGGGCGGCGGGGCCAACCAGACCACGCGGGTATCCGGGAGGATGGCCGGTGGCGGGGATTGCAGTCGATCCAGATCGATGCCCTGCCACGCCATGCCCTCGGGGGCGTCGCTTGGCGGGGTTCGTGACAGGCCCAGGACGGCGCCGCCAGCGGTCAGCCATCGGCGGGCTAGGGCATCACCGCTATAGCCATAGCCAACGATCAGCAGCGGTGGTTGGGTTTGCTCCGCCTGCATGGCCGCCTAGCGGGGCGAGGGAACAATGGGTGCCTGGGTGCCCGGCTCGCCGACCTGCCGTCGCACAGCCAGCTCCAGGCCCTGCCGATAGGCCGTAGCGGCGCGATCCTGCTCTCCCAGATGTTCCAACAGGCGCCCCAATTCCTCGAAGCCGTCGGGACTGGGCTCAAGCGTCAGGCTCTGGTCCAGATACTGGCGCGCCTTGCCCCAAAGCTCATTGCGAACACACAGACGGGCCAGGCTAAGCAGCAGGCTGGGGTCTTGCGGGTGATAGCGGAGCCAGTCCTCGGCCCGTTTCAATCGCCGGGCCGGGTCGCCACCTTCAAGCGCGCCATAGAGCAGTACCAGCTCAATATCCCACTCCGCCTTGAGGTAATCCTCAATCGCCCGTTCGGCGGTCTGCTGGGCATCCGTGGCCAGCAGGGCACGAATGTAATCACGATACAGTCCCTGTTCCCGACGCAGCCGCCGCGGGACCTTTTGCCAGAGCTCGGCGACCACATCGTGACGGCCTTCACTCCCCCGTTGCTGTAGCAGACGACGAAAGCAATCGCGCTCGATGGTCTCCATTTCCTCGCGGCGAAACACGTCCTGGCGCCGCAATTGGGGCAGGATCTGGTGCAAGGAGGCCCAATCCTCCACCGCCTGGTAGGCACGGGCCAGAAGACGGAGACCGAAACGGTGGCCGGGGGACAATTCCTGCAGCCGCCTCAGGGTGGCCAGGGCGTGCTCGTGCTGGCCGTGGGCCAGTTGCAGTTCCGCCTGGGTCAACAGCACCGCCACGGTCGCCGACGGGGTCTGTTCGTAGGCATTCTTGAGATAGACATCGCGACGCTGATGGGCCCCTTGCAGTTGCGCCGCCCGGGCCGCCACCAGGTAATTGATGAGCGGGGTTTCACTGTCCTCGGCGGTTCGGCCAAGGGTTTTTTCCGCGGTCTGCCAGCGGCCTTCGGCCAGATCAATCAGGCCACGAGTCAATGCCCGCCGGGCGCGACGACGACGCCAGCTGCGCAGGCCGGCCCGCAGGCGCCGAGGCATCCGAAACAGACCGCGCAGCAAGCGCAGCAGGTAATAGAGGACGGTCAGACCAAGGAGCAGGAACACCGCCAACATGGCCAGGCTCATCTCCACCGACCAGCCTGCCCAGCTCATCAGGACATAACCGGTGTCCTGACGCAGCAGCAGGCCAATACCGATGGCCAGCAACAGGATCAGCAGAAACCAGAGCAGGCGGCGCATCAGTCCCGGGCCTCCATGAGGCCCTGCAGGCGCTCAAGACTCCTGGCGATGTCGGGCCGCTCGCTGACGATGCGTTGCTCGGCCAGCCGCGCCAGCTCTTCGTCCATGGCCGCGACGGCATCGTCATCCAGGTCATACCAGCTTTCCAGCCAGTCCCGGGCCTCGCTCAAGGTCGCCCGCCAGGTCTCGGGCTGGCCCCGCAGCAGGGCGAGACGGGCACTCTCCAGTTTCAGCTCCAGATTGCGGCGCAGAAAGTATTCCTGCTCCGGGGCCAGCAGGGGCCGGATGGGCATGTCCTCGTGGCGGATGGTCACCATCTCCCGCAGGACGCCGCTGCCGCGCTCGCGCAGGCGGTCCCAGAGCCCGTCGGCGTCGTCGCCCGGCGGCCGCTCGGCCGGGTCACGCTGCAGTTGATCGCGACGAAAGCTGAGCCGATCGACACGCTCGATCAGACTCGCCAGGGTCATCGCCATGCCGGTCACATCCGGGTCGGCAGTGGCGCGGAGGCGTTCTCGGTCGCTGGCCAGGGCCTCCCTGACCGGGGTCAGGGCCGGATCGGCAAGGGCCGCCAGACGCTCGTCGGCCGCTTCCAGGGCCGCCATGGCGGTGTCATGGCGACCGGCCAGTTGCAGTTCGGTGGTCGCCAGACGCAGGAGATACTCCACCTCCGCAACCCGCCAGGCAGACCGACCGGCATCGACGAAATCGCGCAGCGCTTCGGTGCGCTGATCCAGACGGCTGATCTCCGCCTCCAGTTCGGCCTGGGTCGAGGCAACCGCCGCGGTGGCTTTACGGGCATCGTCCACAGTATCCGGCAGGCCCGCCAGCTCAGCGGTGCGGCTTTCAAGCTGCTCCAGCCGGTCCGCCTGCTCCCGCTGGCTCTCGGTCAACTGGTCCAGGCGGTCGAGACGCTCACCAAGCTGCTCCCAGGCCCACCAGGCCGCCGCCAGCAGACTCAGACTCAGCAACAGGGCCAGGACGGACAGGCCGTTACCAGCGCTCTGGCGGGCCCGCCCCCTGGAACGGCCTGCACTGGCGGCAGAACGCTGATCGGTTCGCTTCCCGGATTCCGGCTTGTCGTCTTTCTCGCTCATGAAACAGTCCTGTTGCCCTGCCACCAATCGGCGGCGGTTCGCACCATGGCACGGTCACTGGCGTCGGGCGCGGCAAGCAGCGGACCCGTAAATCCCGCCTCGGCCGCCATTTTTAACACACGCTCACTGGGGGCCACCACCGCCAGGCGCTGAAGCGATGGCAGCAGAGACGCATCGAGACGGGCCAGCAGCGCTTCAAGACTGCTGGCGCTGGTCAATAGCAGGCAATGAAGGCGCGAGGCCTTGAGCCATTGCCCCAACCGAGCCGGATCGGACTCTGCCGGGGCACGCCGGTAAAGGGTCAGGGCCAACACCTCCGCGCCCCGGGCCGGGAGTTGCTGATCCAGAACACGCCGACCTCCCTCTCCGCGACAGATCAGAACGCGGCGTCCGTCCAGGTCCTTGAAATCCGGACTGGCCAACAGCGCCGCGGCGCCATCGCCTTCCGTGGGTGTTGCCGAGACCTGCCAGGCCTGCTCACGCAGGGCCTCGGCCGTGGCCTGGCCCACGGCGGCGGCACGCAGGCGGGGCAATGCCGGCCTGCACCCGGCCAGCCAATGGCCGAGGGCTTCCACCGCCCCGGGGCTGACCGGCAGCAACCAATCGTCTTCCTGCAACTGCGCCAGGGCGGCCGTTTCCTCTGCCGCCGGTTCGCGCCACTCCAGCTTCAAGAGGGGAAAGGCCAGGGCGTCGCCGCCGGCGTCTGCCACTGCCCGGATGGCGCCCGCCAACTGTGCCGCCGGGCGGGTGACCAGAATGCCGGCACCGTGCAGCGGGCTATCCATGATCCTCGGCCAGGCGCTTGAGGATTTCCCGTCCGCCCGCCGCCAATATTTCCCGGCCCACCGCGTCGCCCAGTGCAGTCGCCTCACTGGCGTCTCCCTGGCGCTCGGCGCGGACCACCTGGCTGCCGTCCGGCCAGCCCACCATGCCGCGGATCCGCAATGCCTGCCCGTCCAGCTCCGCATAGCCGGCAATCGGCACCGAGCAACTGCCTTCCAGCGTGGCGTTCATGGCACGCTCGGCACTTGTCCGGGTCCAGGTCTCGGCATCGTTAACCGCCTGCAGCAACTCGATGATCTCATGATCGTCTTCCCGGCATTCAATACCGATGGTGCCCTGACCCACGGAAGGCAGGGACTCTTCCGGGCTCAAACGGCGACGAATTCGCTCATTGAGATCCATGCGATCAAGCCCGGAGGCGGCCAGGATGATAGCGTCATATTCACCGGCATCCAGTTTGGCCAGGCGGGTCTGGACATTGCCGCGCAGGAAACGGACCGTCAGTTGGGGATATTGCTGCTTCATCAGGCATTGGCGGCGCAGGCTGGAGGTGCCCAGCACGCTGCCCGCCGGCATGTCTGCCGGACTGGCGTATTGATGGGAGATAAAGGCATCCCGAGGATCGTGGCGCGCCAGCACCGCCGGCACCCGCAGGCCGTCCGGCAGGTGGGCCGGGAGGTCTTTCATCGAATGCACGGCAATGTCCGCCTCTCCCGCCAGTATGGCCCGCTCCAGTTCCTTGATGAACAGGCCCTTGCCGCCAATCTCCGACAGCGGTGCCGACTGAAACTCATCGCCCCGCGTTGACAGGGGGACGAGCTCCACTGCCAGGCCGGGCCGTGCCCGGGACAATTGATCGGCGGCAAACTGGGCCTGCCACAGAGCGAGTTTGCTGCGGCGGGTAGCGATGCGAAGGCGATTCATCGGCGACGTCCGTTGGGGTTTGGCGATATTCTAACTGAATGAGACGGGGACCACGGCGAGGGGGGGGCGCTCCACATCCAGGGCGTACTACAGCCCCAATCTCTCCCGGACAGCGGGGAGCATTCTGCGTGAGACCTCCAGGCAATCATCGCAATCGCGCAGATACAAGCGAAACCGCCCCCGGCCGACTTTCTCCAGCCTCGAAACCTGGTCAATGGCCACCAGGGCGTTGCGGTGGATGCGCTGGAAGCGGCTGCCGAATTCCTCTTCCAGTTGCTTGAGGGGCTCTTCCACCAAGACCTCGCCATTACGATGCCGGACGACCACGTATTTGTGCTCGGCACGAAAGAAGAACACATCTTCGATGGGAATGAGGTGAAGCTGATCCCCCATGCGGGCACGAATATGGGCCCGGCCCCCGTCATCGTCCTTGTTGTCGGATTGCAGCTCCAGTTCGGCGAGCTGGGCCCGGGTAGGCCGGCTGGCCCGCTCCAGGGCCTGACGCAAACGGTCGGCGCGGATGGGTTTGAGAAGGTAATCCACCCCCTGCACCTCGAATGCTTCCATGGCAAAGCGGTCGTAGGCCGTGGTGAATATCACCGCGGGCGGGCGGTCAAGCTCCGCCAGCTTGCGGGCGGCACTCAGCCCGTCCATGCCGGGCATGCGAATATCCAGCAGGACGACATCGGCGCCGGTGCGGGCAAAGGCTTCCAGCGCGTCACGACCATTACCCGCTTCACCCACCACCTCCCAGTCCGCCATGCCCTCGATGAGGTGGCGGAGGCGACTGCGGGCCAGGGCCTCGTCATCCACGATCAGCACTTTCATGCAGATTACCCCTCGCTCTCTCTTGGTAGCCGCAGGCGGGTAAGAAACTCCTCCGCCCCACGCTCCGTTTGCAGACTGGCCTTTGGCCCCATGCGCAGCTTGAGTCGTTGCGTCACATTGTCCAATGCCATCTGGTGACCCTTTCTGGCCGTGGGACGATCATCGCTGTCCGGCAGGGGATTGCGGATGGTTATCTCCACATGGTCTTCATGCCCGCGTGCCACGACTTCCACATCGCCACCTTCCGGTCGGGTCTCTATCCCATGATAGACCGCATTCTCCACCAGTGGCTGGATAATCAGCCGGGGAACCCGCACGCGCTCCACGGCCGATTCCGGCACATCCCAGTGCAACTTGAGGCGCTCATCCAAACGCAGAGCCTCCAGATGAAGATAGCGCTCCGCCAACTCCATTTCCTCCTTGAGCGTAACACCGTCACCGGCATCGCTCAGGCTGGCGCGGAAAAGATCGGACAAATCCTCCACGGCTCGCTCGGCGATCTCCGGCCGCACGGCAATCAAGGCAGCCACGGTATTGAGGCTGTTGAAGAGAAAATGGGGGCGGATCCGGGCCTGCAGGGCCTCCACCCGGGCTTCTGCCTCGCGCTGGATGTTGTGTTTCCACTGGTACTGGATGTAGAAATAGCGCAGGGCCACGGCACTGACGATGGCGCTGATGGCGGTATTGCGCAGCAGGAAGAACCAGGGACTGTCAGGCGTCCACTCCCCGCCAAGACCTGACCACTCGGCCAGAAACCAGGCCAACAGGGAGAGCAGGAAGGTGGTTGTGACCAGGGCCAGATAAGCGAGAGCGGCCGACACATGGCGCGGGAGCCGGCCCAGGGGAGCCCGCAGGGCACAGATCACGGCGGCACTCACCAGCGCGATCCACTGCAGAAACAGGGAAATCACCCCCAGATCGACCCAGAAGGCCTGCCCGAACTGGCTGCGCGCCAGGGCCAGCAGGAAGGCAAGCAACTGCGCTGCGAGGACCAGCAGCAACAGAATCGGGGGGGCACAAAAATCGGGCAGAAAACCCGTGTTGCCGTTCGGGTCCTGCTTATTGCTGCTGCTCGGCGTCGTCTCCGCCACGCTGCTCCCCTTCTTCCAGTTGTTCCAGCTTGAGTCGGAACAGGGACGATACATCCTCGTCGCCATGACCCGCCTCGATGAGCCTTCGGTAATGCAGGCGCGTCATCTCGATGATCGGCAGTCGCACCCCCATGGCCTCGGTCAGGCTCTGGCAAATGGCCAGGTCCTTGTCATGCAGACTCAGCCTGAACCCCAGAGGATAGACGCCATCGCGCATATTGGGTGCCCGTTTCTGCAGAAACCAGCTATCGGCGGCCCCTCCGGAGAGGGCCTGGATCACCTGGTCCAGGTCCAGGCCCTGACTCTTTGCCAATGCCATGGCATCGGCAACCGCCTGATTGACGCCGGCAACGGCAACCTGATTGACCGCCTTGGTGGCCTGACCGCTGCCCGCCGGCCCCATGTGGACCAGACGGCCCGCCATCGCCTCCAGGATTGGACGAGCGCGGGCCAGGTCTTCACAACGCCCGCCAATCATCATTGACAGACTGCCCTGCTCGGCACCCTCGGTGCCACCACTGACCGGGGCATCCAGGAAGCCTGCGCCCACTTCGCTGAGCATTTGAGCAATGCGCCTGGCGGTCTCGGGTCGCACCGTGGAGCAGTCCACCACCACATGATCCCGGCCAAGGACCGGCAGCATGGCGTCCACCACGGCCAGAACATCCTCGTCGGCGGAAACGCACAGGACCAGGATATTGGCCTGGCGGGCCAGGTGAGCGGGATCATCGGCCCGGGGAAGGCCATGGGCCTGGCTGAACGCCTCGGCGGGCCCGGGACTGCGGTTCCACACCGCCGCCAGCAGCCCCTTGGCCTGAATATTGGCGGCCATGGGACGGCCCATGCTGCCAAGACCGGCGAAGGCGGCGAGGTTCTGACTCATGACATGCCTCCATTGGCAGGATCGCTATCCTGTTCGACCGGGGTGGCGAGATAGGTATAGGCACGCAGTCCCCGCTCGAGGATGGCCTGGAGCTCATCCGCCCGCTCGGGGGCGGCCCGCTCAATCTTGGCACGGAAACGCTCGGCCAGCTCTTCGGGGCGAAAATGCACATAGCGAAGCAGTTCGTCCGCGCGATCCCCCTTTTCGGGATCAGAGAGGGAAAAGCCGTCCGGGGCCTCGGGGTCGGTGTCCACATCCACCGAATCGGTGTCACCGAACAGATTGTGCATATCGCCCAGAATCTCCTGATAAGCCCCCACCATGAAGAATCCCACCAGGTCACGGCCGTCACCGCTCAGTGGCGGGAAGGGCAGGGTCGCCTCCAGGCCTTCACCCTCCACATAGAGATCAATCCGGCCATCGGAGTCACAGGTCAGGTCCCTTAGCACCACCCGGGTGTCCAGGTCCTGATCCAGCTTGGCCAAGGGCATGATGGGAAAGACCTGCTGAATGGCCCAGACGTCCGGCAGGGATTGGAACAGGGAGAAGTTACAGAACAGGCGGTGAGCCAGTTTCTCGTTGAGCTCGTCGATAATGGCGCGGTGATGGCGCACGCTGGGCCGCAATCGAGCACGGACGCGGCGGCAGACAGCCTGGTAGAGGGCCTCGGCCTGAGCCCGTTGGGCCAGATCGATCACCCCATGGGTGTGCATGGCCTGACTTTCCGACAGCCAGTGCAGGGCATCGTGATAGACCTCCACCGGCGGGCGGTGATCGCCCTCCCGATAAAGCTCCCAGAGATCATGCAGAATCAGGGGCGCCTTCGGCTCCGGTTCAGCGGGCGCTGTTGCGGGTGGGGATTCCACGTCCACCACATTGGTCACCAGCACGGCATGATGCGCGGTCAGGGCCCGGCCGGATTCACTAATGATGTCCGGGTGAGGCAGGGCCTGTTCTTCACAGACCTCCCAGAGACTGCGGACAATGGCCTGGGCATATTGCTGGATGCTGTAGTTGATCGAGCAATAGCTGCGTGAGGCCGTGCCTTCGTAATCCACCCCCAGGCCACCACCCACATCCATCACCTTGATTCCAATGCCGCGGGCGTGGAGTTCGGCATAGAAGCGGGCCGCCTCGCGCAGGCCCCGTTGAATATCCCGGATGTTGGCAAGCTGGGAACCGAGATGGAAATGCAAGAGCTCCACGCTGTCGGCCATGCCGGCTGCCTCCAGCTCCTCGATGGCGGCCAGGATCTGGCCGGCGGAGAGTCCGAACTTGGACTTCTCGCCACCGGTGTTCTGCCAGTTGCCGCTGCCCACACTGGCCAGTCGAATGCGCATGCCGATGCGGGGGCGGACCCCCAGCTTGCGGGCTTCGTCCACCAGAAGGCGTACTTCGGAAAGCTTCTCGATCACGATGTAGACGCGATGACCAAGCGTCTCGCCGATCAGGGCCAGCCGCAGGTAGTCACGGTCCTTGTAGCCATTGCAGACAATCACCGCCTCATCGGGGGCCAGGCCCAGCACCGCCATCAATTCAGGCTTCGAGCCGGCCTCCAGACCGACACGGGCACCGCCATGGGCGACGATTTCCTCCACCACCGCCCGCTGCTGATTGACCTTGATGGGATAGACAGCGGTGTAGCGACCACGATAGCCATCGTGTTCGCAGGCAGAGACAAAGGCCTGGCAGAGGGCATCCACCCGATCGCGCAGAATACCCCGGAAGCGCAACAGCACCGGTAACTGCAGACCGGCCTGTGGCAGTCGCCGAACCACATCCACCAACGCCACCCCGGGACCGTCCCGATCCGGATGCACACGCAGCCTGCCCTGCCCGTCGACCCGGCAATAGCCCTCACTCCAGCGACTGACGGCATAGGTCTCCTCGGCTCGCTGCGGGCAGTCAGTCATGGGCGAATATCCTTCTGTCACTGTCAGCCGTGTGTTCCGGATGCGTACTGTTGGGCCACAGATGAAGATACTTGAGGGGGCTGCCGGTGTTGAACAGCACCACCCGCTCGTCAGCGCCGATCCAGCCTTCCTCCACCAGCCGGACCTGGGCGGCCAGGCAGGCCGCCCCTTCCGGGCAGGGGAAGAGGCCGAGCCGGGATGCCATCAGGCGAGCATATTCCAGCATTTCTGCATCGCTGACGGTCAGGGCGCGGCCACGGCTGCGACGCATGGCATCGAGTACCAGGCGATCGCCGAAACTGCGCGGCACCCGCAGACCGTCGGCGCAGGTCGCGCCCGCCGGCCAGGGGTCGGCCTGGTCGGCGCCCACGTCGAAGGCCCTGACCAGGGGCGCACAGCCGGCGGACTGGACCATGACCAGGCGGGGCCGTTCAGGGCCGATCAGGCCCAGGGATTCCAGTTCATTGAATGCCTTCCACAAGGCGACGATGCCGGTGCCGCCACCGGTGGGATAGATGATCACCTCGGGCAATCGCCAGCCCATCTGCTCGGCAATCTCGAAGCCCATGGTCTT
>NZ_SLKM01000005.1:0-6982 GCF_007134575.1 Natronospira sp. | reverse complement strand
CCCCCACTTCTGCAAGTCTGCGCTCAGCCGTTACACGCCCTGGGACTTTATCGCGCTGGTGGAATCACATGGCATTCCCTACCATGAGAAAAAGCTCGGCCAGTTGTTCTGCGACCGCAAGTCTCGGGACATCGTCAATTTGCTGCTTCACGAGTGTCAGTCGGCGGTCGTAGAGATCATGACCCGTATCTCGGTCCTGGAAGTGATCAAGGACGAAGGGTTCCGGCTCCAGACTTCCGCGGGCCTGTATTCATGCGAGAGCCTGGTGATTGCCACAGGTGGGCTGTCCATTCCCAAAATGGGCGCAAGTGGCTTTGGCTACGACCTGGCCAGGCAGTTCGGTCTGACTGTTCTGGAAACCCGCGCCGGCCTGGTTCCCTTTACCCTGGATGAACGCAAGCTGCGGGACCTGTCCGATCTGTCCGGCGTCTCGACCGAGGTCGAAGCCTGTGCAGGTGGGGGAAGTGGGCCACATGCCTGTTTCCGCGAAAATCTGCTGTTCACCCATCGTGGCCTGAGTGGTCCCGCGATATTGCAGGTCTCATCTTATTGGCGTCCCGGAGAGGCGGTGGAGCTGGATCTGTTTCCCGCCCAGGCATTGGCTGACACTCTCAAGCAAGCTCGTCGCGAGACACCGAGACTGCGTCTCAAATCTCTGCTCTCCAACTGGCTGAGTCGCCGCCTGGCGGAGCGTTGGTGTGAGCTTTATCTGGGCAATCCGCGCTTGGCAGATATGTCAGACAAGGATGTTGAGGATGTGATCGCTTATTGTCAGCCCTGGCAATTGCGGCCTTCGGGGACGGAAGGTTATCGCACCGCCGAGGTGACCCTGGGTGGGGTGGATACTCGGCAACTGTCTTCCCAAACCATGGAATGTCGCAGCGTGTCGGGGCTTTATTTCATTGGTGAGGTGGTCGATGTGACGGGGCACCTGGGCGGTCATAATTTTCAGTGGGCCTGGGCGTCGGGGCGTGCGGCGGGAGAGGTTGTTTGAATGAATTAATCAGAGGTCCCTTAGCTGGATGCGACTGAACTGTCGTTGGTGAGCATCAACTCTCTTTGGGTGATCTGGTGGCGAGCCGGTTCAACCACACGCCGGATTTGCCAGCCGGATTCCGGTTGACGGGTCGCAGCCAGGGCAAGATCCATCAACTTGCGCTTTTCCAGTTTATGACCTTTCGTATCCCGCAGCAGAAGAACCTGGGGCAGCAGCCGGGCACTGCGGCCCGCGGAGATAACCAGGGCAATGCTGCCATTGACCAGTTCCACCACACTGCCTACCGGGAAGATGCCCACGCAACGGATGAATTCGTCCATCAGGTCCTGGCCGAAGGTGTCTTTGCCATGACGTTGCATGGTACGTAGCACCTGATCAGCGGCCAGTCCGCGGTGATAGGGCCGGTCGCTGGTCATGGCGTCATAGACATCGGCAATGGCCGCGGCGAGAACCGGGCGACTGAGTTCGTCCTGTGGAAATGCTTCGGGATAGCCGGCACCGTTAACTCGGCGATGATGGCCACGAATGATGGCAAGGGCAACGTCTGGAATCTGGCCCGAGCCGCGCATCATGCGATAACCGATTTCGGGATGCTGACGCATGATCTTCCATTCCTCGGGAGTCAGCCTGTCCGGTTTGTTGAGCACTGCCTCCGGAATCTCCGCCTTGCCGATGTCATGCAATAGCGCGCCCATGCCAATGGCTTTCAAATCTTCATCGCCATAGCCCAGGTGATGACAGAAGGCCAGAGTGAGTACACAGACATTCAGGCAATGAAGCGAGGTGTACTCATCCCGGTTCTTCATCTGAGTTAGCCAGACCACTACATCCGGGTAATCGGTGATGGCATCAACCAGCGTGCCAACGAACTCCTTGGCTTCTTCGCTATCCACGCTGTGACCCATGCGAATATCGGTGAACAGTTGCTTGAGATAATCGTGGGTCCGGATCCGGTTTTCCCGTTGTTGCTCCAGGGTCGCGATAATTCGCTGGGGGTTAAGGCGCGTGTCCTTCAGGCGGCTGGTAGGCTGGGCAGCTTCTTTGGGCTGGGCCGGGGAGGGTTTGTGGGAAACAGGGCCCTGAACATCGATCCGGGACAACTCCGGATCCACGTCGACAAAGCGACAGATCTCGCGGATGGTATCCAGGTCTTCCTGCCGTTCCAGCAAAAAGCCCTGAAACAGAAAGGGGCTCTCCAGCCAGGGACGATCCAGCCGGCTGATGTACATCCCCAGTGCGAGTTCCCCGACTTCCTTCCTGATCATGCTCAAGGGCGGCTCCCTGCCCGAAATTGGGCGCTTCAGTCCAGCACCGTGATCAAGGCCTCGAGGCCCTGACGGTCCTGTTCATCAAAGCGTGCCCTATGTGGAGAATCGATGTCCAGTACCCCAAGCAGCCGGCCATCGCGGACCAGTGGAATGACGATCTCCGACTGGCTGGCGCTGTCGCAGGCAATATGCCCCGGGAAGGCGTCCACGTCGTCCACGACGAGGCTTTCCCGCCGCTCCGCGGCCGTGCCACAGACGCCTTCACCCAGACGGATCCGGACGCAGGCCGGCTTACCCTGAAAGGGGCCGACCACCAGCTCGCCGTCATCCATCAGGTAGAAGCCGGCCCAGTTCACGTCCGGCAGGCTGTGGTAGATCAGGGCGGACAGATTGGCGCAATTGGCGATCAACTGTTTTTCTCCGGCGACCAGGCCCATTGCCGCCAGGCGGAGATCGTCGTAGAAACTCTCGCGCTGGGAGTAATCGAGTTGCGGCAGACTGAACATGCGATCTAGTCTCCTTGGACCAGGGCCTGCCCCATTCGCAGGGCGGCGGTGGGATAAAGGCGGCGATCAAAGGCCGGCGCCCCTTCCGGCAGCATCAGAATCACGGTGCTCCCCATGTTGAAACGGCCCAGCTCCGCGCCCTGGGCCAATGCCCGCTGACTGGCAGGCGGCAATGGCAGCTCCCGCGCCTGCAGCCGGGTGGGAGGGGTGATCTCCCCTGTCCAGACGGTTTCAATGGACCCCACCAACAGGGCACCCACCATCACCACCGCCATGGGGCCATACTTTGTATCGAATTCCGCGACCACGCGTTCGTTACGGGCGAACAGTCCGGGAATCACTCGGGTGGTGGCCGGGTTGACCGAGAACAGCCGCCCCGGGAGGTGGCGCAGGGCGGTCAACTGGCCGCTCATTGGCATGTGGATACGGTGATAGTTATGGGGCGCCAGGTAGATGGTGCAGAAGCGTCCATTCTCGAAATCCGTCTGTCGCCCCGAGCGTCCCAGCAGCTCCTCGAAGCGATACCAGCGCCGCTTGGCCTGGAACAGCCGTCCGGCGCTGATCTGTCCCAGCTGACTGATGCGTCCATCCACGGGGGAGAGCACCGGGGCGTTTGCCAGTGGTCTGGCATCGGGCTTGAGCGCACGGCTAAAGAAGTCATTGAAACTGTCGTAGTCGCCCGGGTTCTCCCGTTCGGCCTCGGACAGCTCCACCGGGAAGCGATTCAGAAAACCGTCGATCAGACGTTTCCGCAGCCAGGGGCGGCGGGAACGAGTGACGGCATGGACCAGCCGCGACAGGGCATGCTGGGGCAGCAGATGCTGTGGCAGGGCACGGCAATAATCACCCAGAGTGGGAGGGGGCGCCTGCCGCATCAATGATGCCCCCGATGTTCGTGATGGTCATGATGGTCATCGTCATCATCCCGGCCCGTGCGTCGCTTGACCGGAACGGCCAGCTCAAGCAGCTGACCATTGTCGAATTCGAGCACCAGATGAGCCCAGTCTCCGACGGATAGCTCTTCACGCGGCTCATGCAACATCAGGTGTTTGCCACCGGGTTTCAACTCGACCCGGCCTTCCGCGGGCACTGCAATTTCATCGACCGCACGCATTTTCGCCTGACCATCTTCATGGATGGTTTCATGGATCTCGGCGCGGCGAAATTCCTCACTTCGAACGTTCACCAGGGTGATGGTCTCGTCGCCCTGGTTGACCAGGTCGAGGTAGGCGGCGGTTACCGAGGATCCCGGTGGTGCTTCGCGCACCCAGGGCGATTCGGCAGTCACCGGGGGGGCGGCCTGCACAGCCAGGGAAAGGGTAAGCAGGCCGAGCGCCAGAAACAGAGTTCTCATATCGTCGGATATCCTTTGGAAGTCAGTACTTACTGATGTTGGGCGTGCTGCTGACCCAGGTCCTGTCCCAGATAGCGGACGATGGCTTCAAAGTCCCGGCTTATCTGATCGGGCTGATGCGGGGCGGTGAAAAAGGCCTGGATATTACCGTCCGGCCCCACCAGGGTCAGAGAGGATCCATGATCTACTTCGTAATCCTCGCCGGGATCAACATCCGGGATGGAGACCGGCACACCCATTGAGCGCGCCAGCTCCACAACCTCTGCCTCACCGCCGGTGACGCCCAGAAAGTTGCGGTTGAAATAGGGCACGTATTCGGCAAGGCGCTCGGGCGTGTCCCGGGCGGGGTCCACGGAGACAAATAGCACGGAGGGCGGCATCACTCGCCCGTTCTCCTGGACCATGCGGTGGACCTGATTCATCTGCACCATGGTCTCGGGGCAAATGTCGGGACAATGGGTGAAACCGAAGAAAACCAGGGTCCATTGGCCCTTGAGTCGTTCCGGCGACCAGTAGGTCCCGTGATGGTCGAGCAGTTGCAGCTCCGGGATCAGGCGAGGCTGCTCCAGCAGCACGGCCTCGGTGTCCGGTTGCTGACCGGGTCTGTCGGAAGTCAACCAGGCTACCGTGGCACCGGCGGCCGCGAAGCAAAGGATGACTAGTGGGATGAGGATCTGCCTGATACTGTTCATGGTTGCAATTATCCCATAACTGGCCCGGGAACTGCAGGTCCCGGTGGTATGATGAGCGGCCAGTTTCGCTGCCAGGAGGCCTTGACGCGTGTCGCGCTTTTCCTCAGAACCGGACGGACTTGAGACCGTCGCCGATTTTGTCCGCTGGGCGGCCAGCGAGTTCAATCGGGCCGGCCTGTATTTTGGTCACGGCACCGACAATGCCCTCGATGAATCCATCTGGCTGGTTCTTCACGCCCTGGCGGTCACCCCGCCGCTGCCGGATGCCCTCTACTCGGCACGGCTGACGCCCACGGAGCGGGCGGAAGTGGTGGAATTGATCGGTGAGCGTCTCAGCAGCCGGAAGCCGGCCGCCTACCTTACCGGACAGGCACGCTTCGCCGGGCTGGATTTTCATGTCACCGAGGATGTGCTGGTTCCCCGCTCGCCGCTGGCTGAGCTGATCGAGCAGGGCTTTGGCCCCTTCGCTCCGCCCACGGGGTTCAATCGGGTGCTCGATCTGTGTACCGGCAGTGGCTGCATTGCCATTGCCTGCGCCATGCATCTGGGTGTCGATGAGGTTCATGCCACCGAACTCTCGGCCGAGGCCCTTGCCGTGGCTCGCCGAAACGTCGCTCGTTATGGTTTGCAGTCCGTGGTCCAGCTCCACCAGGGCGATCTTTTCGCCGATGCGCCGAGGCAGGGCTACGATCTGATCATCAGTAATCCGCCCTACGTGCCCGACACGGAAATGGCCGAACTGCCGGTCGAGTATCAGCGCGAGCCGGTGCTGGGGCTGCGGGCCGAGGAGGAGGGCACTGCCATTGCCGCTCGTATCATCGCCTCGGCGGCCGATTATCTTTCGCCGGAGGGCATTCTGGTCATCGAGGTGGGCAATGCGGCCGAAGCGCTCGCCAATCGCTTCAACGAGCTGCCCATGGAATGGCCCCTGTTCGAGCGGGGTGGCCAGGGGATATGCGTGATTCATGCGGCCGATCTGGGCGCCATTGCCGCCGACGGCCCGGGGAGGGATTGACCATGCCGGGTAATGGATTCGGTGAGCGCTTCCGTGTCAGCAGCTTCGGCGAGAGTCATGGCCCCGCCCTGGGCTGCATAGTCGAAGGCTGTCCACCGGGGCTGGCCGTGGACGAGGCCCTGATCCAGGCCGATGTGGAGCGCCGTCGGACGGGGCGCTCGCGCCACACCAGTCAGCGTCGTGAGCCTGATCAGGTACGCATTCTCTCGGGGGTTTTCGAGGGCAAGACGACTGGCACCCCGATCGGATTGCTGGTGGAGAACCAGGACCAGAAACCCAAGGACTATCGCAACATCGCCGATCGCTTCCGCCCCGGGCATGCCGATTACAGTTATATGCACAAATACGGCCGGCGGGACTATCGAGGTGGTGGCCGCTCCTCGGCACGGGAGACGGTCATGCGTGTGGCGGCCGGCGCCATCGCCCGTCAGTATCTGCGCCAGCATTTGGGCGTGGAGGTCCGGGGCTACCTTGCCCAGCTCGGGGAAATCCCCCTGGGCTTTGCCGACTGGAGCGCCGTGGATGACAACCCCTTTTTCTGCGCCGACCCGGAGCGGGTAGAGGAGTTGGAGGCGTACATGCACCGTCTGCGCAAGTCCGGTGATTCCGTGGGCGCGCGCATCAATCTGGTGGCCACCGGCATGCCGGTGGGCCTGGGTGAGCCGGTGTTCGATCGCCTGGATGCGGATGTGGCCAAGGCCATGATGGGGATCAATGCCGTCAAGGGTGTCGAGGTAGGCGATGGTTTCGCCTGCGTCCATCAAAAGGGTACCGAGCACCGGGATGAAATGACCCCGGAGGGCTTTCTCAGCAATCATGCCGGCGGCGTGCTGGGCGGTATCAGTACCGGCCAGGACCTGCGGGTGAGCATCGCCCTCAAGCCCACCTCCAGTTTGCGTCTGCCCGGTCGCAGCGTGGATGTGGCGGGGCAGGCGGTGGAAGTGGTGACCACTGGCCGGCACGATCCCTGTGTGGGGCTGAGGGCAGTGCCCATCGCCGAGGCCATGCTCCTGCTGGTGATCATGGACCACTGGCTGCGGCACCGGGCCCAGAACGCGGATGTGGACGCCCCGGGGCCTCGGATTCCGGCACGCCCGGGGGAATGATCGCCGCCCGACTGTCCAGCTTCTATCTGCTTTATTTCGCCGTG
>NZ_SLKM01000248.1:0-6982 GCF_007134575.1 Natronospira sp. | reverse complement strand
CTGGAAATCGAGATCGAGGCACAGGTCCGATATCAGTGGGAGATGGAGGAAGGCGAGACCAACCCGGAATTCGATCCCCTGGAGTTGGACCGTTATTCAGCCCTCCAGCAGTTGTCTCGAGCGCTGCAGGAATCCGTGAGTGACCTGGTCAGCCTCCAGGGCTTGCTGTCCAACCATGCCCGTGAGGCGGAAACCCTGTTGGTTCAGCAGTCCCGGGTGAATACCGATCTCCAGGATGGGCTCATGCGTACCCGCATGCTGCCCTTCTCGCGTCATGCGCAGCGTCTCCGCCGTCTGGTGCGCCAGACCGCCGCGGAGGAAGGCAAGGAAGTGGAATTGCGCCTGATCGGCGGCGAGGGCGAGATGGATCGCCAGGTGCTGGAGCGGATTATTGCGCCCCTGGAACACATGTTGCGTAACGCAGTCATTCATGGCCTGGAAAAGCCTGAAGCGCGGGATCAGGAAGGCAAGCCCAAGGAAGGTCTGATCGCCATCGAGCTACACCGGGAAGGTTCGGAGGTGGTGATTGAAATCATGGATGATGGTCGCGGCCTGAACGTTGAGAAGATTCGCAAGCGTGCTGAAGACATGGGCATGCTCCGTCCGGGCAGTGACTTGCCGGAGTCCGATGTTATCCAGTTTATCCTGGAACCCGGCTTTTCCACCGCCGACACCGTGACTCAGTCAGCCGGTCGGGGCGTGGGAATGGATGTAGTCCATAGCGAGATCAAACAGCTCGGCGGTAGCCTTCACATGACGTCCAGTGAGGGCGTGGGCTCCCGTTTCACGATTCGATTGCCCTACACCCTCGCCATTACCCAGGCCTTGATGGTGGAAGTGGCGGATGAAGTGTTTGCCATTCCGTTGCCGTCCATCGAGGGTATCGTGCGTATTCCACGGGATGAGGTTCAAGAAAAACTGGGCCAGGAGAATACGAGTTTCCGTTATGGTGGACGTGATTACGAGCTACAGCATTTGAGCGGCATGCTTGGCTTTGGCCAGCCAAACCTGACGGATGACGTCGCATCACTTCCTGTGCTTCTGGTGCGCGTGGGTGATCATGCCTCGGCGCTTGTCACCGAAGGCATGCGGGGCAGCCGCGAGGTGGTGGTGAAATCCGTCGGTCCGCAGATCGCCAACGTTCGCGGCATCTCCGGTGCCACCATCATGGGTGATGGCAGCATCGTGCTCATCCTTGATGTCGGTGGCATGGTCCGCGGCGGTGTCCGGGCGGTGACCACCGACATGGCCGATGCCCAGCCTGAACCGACCCGGGATGAGCCGCCGACCGTGATGGTGGTGGACGATTCCATCACCGTGCGTCGCGTCACCGAGCGCCTGCTCAAGCGTTACGGACTGAATGTGATGACTGCCAAGGATGGTGTGGACGCGCTGGCCGAGCTGCAGGATCGAAAGCCCGACGTCATGCTGCTGGACATCGAGATGCCGCGCATGGATGGTTATGAGCTGGCGACCCATATGCGTAATGATGAAGAGCTCAAGTCGGTGCCTATCATCATGATCACCTCCCGTACCGGCGACAAACACCGCAACCGGGCCTTTGAGATTGGTGTGGACCGTTATCTGGGCAAGCCCTATCAGGAAACCGAGCTGATGGAGAATATTCGCTCGCTGGTCAGTGATTTTGATCCCCAGAGAACGCGTTGGGGTAATGACTAATCTCGGCCCACAGCCCGGCGGCCATGCATTTGGATGGATGAGCTCTCATGACTGAGCGGATTGAAGATGTTTATAGTCTCCTGGTGCCCATCAGTGGTGGCAAACTGATCGTGCCGCGCACGGCAGTGAGTGAGGTGATGGGCTATAGCCCGCCCCGTGGCCGGCCGGATAATGCGCCGGAATGGTTTATGGGCATGGTTCGCTGGGAGCGCCAGGAAGTTCCCCTGATCTGTTTCGAAGCCGCCTGCGGCCGGGGGATTCCCGAAAGCAGCAGCCGAACCCGAATCACCTATTTTCACGCCCTCAAGGGCTGGCTCAACCCGCCCATCCTGGCGATCATGACCCAGGGTTACCCTTACCTCGTGAGGGTGACCGAGGGGGTATTGAGCGCGGGTGGGCAGCCCGACCTGCCGGAGCGGGCGCCGGTGATCACCCAGGTACGAATGGCCAATGAGCGGCCTCTGGTTCCGGACCTGGAAAGCCTGGAAGAGCGTATTCGGGAGTACCTCCCCGAGCGTGCCGAGGCAATTGGCGACGAAGGTTAGACTGGGCGCCTGAGCCCGGAGCGGGAAGCGTGTGTCTCAGAAATCCCCGTGCAACGCTTGCAGGGCGGCCAGTGCCGCTACGCCGGCGGTTTCTGTCCGGAGAATTCGAGGCCCCATGCGAATACCCCGATAGCCCGCTTCCCTGAGTACCGTAAGCTCCAAATCACTCAAGCCCCCCTCGGGTCCAACGACCAGTGTCATACTGTCGTGCCTTTCCAGAGATGACAGGGTTTCGCTGCCATTGGGGTCCAGGAACAGACCCAGGCCGTCGGGATTGGGTGGACTATCCATCAGCGTGCTCGGCGTGCCGAGCTCCGGCAGCCGGTTGCGTCCGCACTGTTCGCAGGCGGAAACGATCACCCCCTGCCAATGGGCCATCCGCTTTGCCAGCCTTTTCTCATCCAGCCGCACCACACTTCTTTCACAGAAAATCGGATGGATGGCGCTGACCCCAAGCTCAACCGCCTTTTGCAGGCTGTAATCCATCCGGTTGCCGCGGCTGATGCCCTGCACCAGAGTGAGTGCCAGTGGTGATTCCACCTCGCGCTCAATGGACTCGCCGATCAGAACCCGGTCTTCCCCCAACAACTCACCCTCGTGCTCATGCCCCCGACCGTCAAAGACCTGCACGGGATGTCCGTCTTTCAGGCGCAGGACACGACGCAGATGATGGGCCGTGTCACGCGTCAGGCTAAGCTCCTGGCCGACCGCCAACTGAGCGTCAAGAAGTACTCTGGGTATGCGCATGGCAGCATTCTCATTCAGTCACGGGTAGCCAGGTCAATGCCCTCCAGGGCCATTTTCGCCACATGGTCGATCTGCGACTCGGTGATCACATAGGGCGGCATGAAGTAAAAGACATGGCCCAGGGGCCGCATCAAAACCTCGTTGGCCAGGCCGTGCTGGTAAACCTTCAGCCCGCGCCTTTCATGCCAGGGGAAGGGCTCCCTACGCTTAGGATCCTTCATCATCTCCGCCGCCAGAATCATGCCATGCTGACGCACCTCCCGCACATGGGGGTGATCGGCAAGTGGTGCAAACGCCCGCGCTGCGTGCTCAGCCAGCTCCCGATTACGCACGATAATCTGATCATCTTCGAAGATCTTCAAGGTCTCAAGCGCAACACGGCAAGCCAGGGGATTGCCGGTATAGCTGTGCGAGTGGAGGAAGGCGGTCAGATTGTCGTATTCATCGTAGAAGGCCTGATAGATCTTCTCGGTGGTCATGACCGCCGAAAGGGGCAGATAACCGGCGGTGAGGCCCTTCGACAGGCACATGAAATCCGGAGTGATATTGGCCTGCTCGCAGGCGAACAAGGTGCCGGTGCGCCCGAAGCCTACTGCAATCTCATCGGCAATCAGGTGGATATCGTATTCATCGCAGGCCTCCCGGAGCAGCTCCAGATAGACCGGATGATACATGCGCATCCCACCGGCACATTGCACCAGGGGCTCAAGAATGACCGCACTAACCTCTTGGTGGTGACGGGCAATCAGCTTCCGCATGGGCTCGAACTGTCGGCGGGAATAGGCTTCCCAGGATTCGCCCTCTTCGCGCTCGAAACAGTCGGGCGTTGGTGCGGCCAGGGTCTCCATCAGCAGTGGACCGTAGGTTTCCTTGTAAAGGGCCACATTGCCCACTGCCAGGGCGCCCAGGGTTTCGCCATGGTAGCTGTTGGCAAGCGTAATGAAGCGCTTTTTCTCAGGTCGGCGCAGGTTGCGCCAGTAGTGGTAGCTCATCTTCACTGCTACCTCGACTGCTGCCGAGCCATTGTCGGCGTAGAAGCAGCGGCTGAGCCCGGCTGGGGTCACCTCCACCAGCTTCTCCGCCAGCTCTACGGCCGGTTCATGGCTAAAGCCGGCGAGAATCACATGTTCCAGCGATTCCATCTGGTCGCGGAGGGCGGCATTGATTCGCGGATTGGCATGCCCGAAGAGATTCACCCACCAGGAGCTGATGGCATCGATGTAGCGGTTGCCGTCAAAATCCTCCAGCCACACCCCCTTGCCCCGTTTCACCGGGACCAGTGGCAGCCATTCGTGGTCCTTCATCTGGGTGCAGGGGTGCCAGAGCGCGGCCAGGTCCCGCGCCACCAGGGAAGCGTTGTCCGTCATCGTTGAAAGCCCTTATTGTGTAAACCAAATGTTGCGTATTCTGGTTTACCGCCCCTTGCAACGCAATGGGCTTCGGTTGAGGTAAGCCCTTTCGATGCGGTGACGGGTTGCGTCCCGGCTTCGGTCCTGGTGGCCTTGCTCAGGGACGTAGACCCATCCCTGGGGGCTCTGCACGCGACGTCCTGTCGCTCACAGCCCTGAGCAAGCCCACCAGGACCGAAGCCTACCTTTGGTGGCGGTCACCTGGGCAGTGCTAGCGGAGGGTTTGGTTCAGTCTTATGTCTTGTTGCCATTCGGAGGACCTAAATCGCGGCAGTCCTGCCGCGATTAAACGGGCCGAATCGACGACCATCGGCTCGATATCAGAATATGCCATCAGCATGCACGGCCCAGGTGACCCCCAACAAAGGTAGGCCTGTCGCCACCTAGGCCGGAACGTAACCCGTCACCGGCGTCGAAGGGGATTACCCCAACCGAAGCCCACGAAACCCTTGGCAAGAAATAGCGCCAAGAAACCGCCCCGATTGCGCCCAGACAGCCTTGAATACCGTGCGCCTAACCCGACTTGAGACAAAAACGCCTGATCAGCCCATCGATCAGGTCCAGGGTGGGCTGGAGGGTGTCGATGGCCAGGTATTCGTCGGGCTGATGGGCCTGGGCGATGTCACCGGGGCCGATGATGACGGTATCGATGCCCAGCTCCTGCAGGAAGGGTCCTTCGGTGGAGAAGGCCACCGCCTCGGGTTCCCGGCCTGTGAGTTCGGTGACCGCCTGGACAATGGCCGCGTCCTCCGGCGTATTCAGGCCGCCCACGCCCTCGAATAGGGGTAGAAACTCAATCCCGAGACCGCTGTCCGCCAGACTTTCCCTGATCCGTTCGCGAAGCGCCTCACGGGTCGCATCCAGGTCCTGCTCGGGCAGGGTTCGCAGATCGAAGTGAACTTCTGCCTCCGGGCAGATACGGTTGGGATTATCGCCGCCGTGGACATGGCCCAGGTTCAGGGTCGGCGAGGACACATGGAAGGCCGCGTTGTGATACTGGCGGGCCATCTCCTCGCGAAAGGCCATCAACTCCGCAATCGCCCGGTGCAGCCCATCAATGGCGTTATTGCCCAGCTTGGGATCGCTGGAGTGGCCCGAGCGCCCCTTGAGGCGAACGCCCTCCATGAAAATCCCCTTGTGCAGATGCACGGGGGTCAGCCTGGTCGGCTCACCGATGATGGCGCAGCGGGCCCGCAGACTGTGATCCGCCACCAGAGCCTTGCCGCCGGCCATGGAGGACTCCTCGTCGGCGGTACCCAGTATGATGATGGGCTCTGCCAGATCTTCCGCTCGATAGCGGCTGGCCACTTCGATGGCTAGGGCCAGGAAGGCCTTCATGTCGCAGGTGCCCAGGCCGTACAGCTTGCCGTCCCGCTCGGTCAGCGTGAAGGGGTCGCTGTTCCAGCGATCTTGGTCAAAGGGAACGGTATCGGTGTGCCCGGACAGGACCAGCCCGCCGTTGCCCCGCCCCAGCGTGCCAATGACATTGAATTTGTCCTCTCCCTCCACCGGCATCAGGCGCACTTCGAAACCCAGATCCTCCAGCCATTCCGCCAGCTTTTCCGATACCTCGCGGTTGCCGGTATCGAATGCGGGACTGACGCTGCTCATGGAAGGGCAGGCGATCAGCTCTCGAATCATCTCTTCCACGCTCGGGTGCATGGGGCCTCCTTTGCTATAGTCGGTGGCGCTTGGTCCACCTTATCCCAGGAGCCTGTCCCAGTTGAACCGCTTGCCGCAGATTCACAATGGCTGGATGGAGGGTGCCGCCCGCCATCCCTCGCCCAACGCCGATCACCGCCCACCGGATTGTGAGCCGTCGCTGCTGGTTATTCATGCCATCAGCCTGCCGCCGGGCGAGTTCGGTGGCCCCTGGGTGGATAAGCTCTTCCTCAATCGCCTGCCGGCCGACGGTCACCCCTTCTTCAAGGCAATCGAGGGCTTGCGGGTCTCCAGTCATTTGTTTATCCGCCGTGACGGCAGTCTCGTGCAATACGTGCCTTTTCATCGCCGTGCCTGGCATGCGGGACGCTCCCGCTTCCAGGGCCGACGGGCCTGCAATGACATTGCCATCGGGATTGAGCTGGAGGGGACCGACGATTTGCCGTTTACCGACGCCCAGTATCGTCGTCTCAGTTGTTGCGCCGCCAGCTTGCTGCTGACCTATCCGGCAATCACGCCGGAGCGAATGGTGGGCCACAATCACATCGCCCCGGGCCGAAAGACCGATCCGGGGCCCCATTTCTCCTGGTTCCGCTTTCGCAATGGCGCTGTGGGCATGGGCACCTGATGGCGGTTTTCGGACTTATTTGGCTGTGCCGCGGGCCGGGAGCATGGCATGATGAACACCGAATCCGGACCACGGATTGACACCGCAATGCGACAAGGGGGCTGACGCATGTACTTTCTGGCCATAATTGCTGCCCTGGCACTGGAACGTGCCCTGCGGGCGGCTGACCTGGAACATTTTCGCCGTGCCCACTGGTTTCCCTACTATCGGGACCAATTCCTGACCTTGATCGGGCGTTTGCCCGGCGCGATCGGGCCCTTGGGTGTGTCGCTGATCTGCCTCTTGCCCACCGTCCTGGTCTGGCTGGCCAT
>NZ_SLKM01000274.1:0-7039 GCF_007134575.1 Natronospira sp. | reverse complement strand
GTAGCCAAGCGGTAAGGCAACGGGTTTTGATCCCGTGATGCGCAGGTTCGAATCCTGCCGCCCCAGCCATATTCAGCCCGGCCGTGCTTACGCACGGCCGGGCTTTGTCGCTGTAAGTGCCCCAGACCAGGCCCCGGAGCCTGGCGGGAGTGGGGCGCCCGTCCGGATTCCTCATCACTTGAGCATGCAAGGGGACAGCAGGTGTCGGTATCTAACATGATGGTTTTTGCCGGCAATGCCACGCCGGATCTGGCGGCGCGCATCGCCGAACGCTTGGAGCTGCCCTTGGGCAAGGCCAAGGTGGCGCGATTCAGTGACGGCGAAGTGGCCGTGGAGATCAACGAAAACGTCCGTGGTCGTGACGTGTTCATTGTTCAGTCCACCTGTCCGCCCTCCAACGAGAACCTGATGGAATTGCTGGTGATGGTGGATGCCCTCTACCGGGCCTCGGCCGGGCGGATTACCACCGTGATTCCCTATTTCGGCTATGCCCGGCAGGATCGCCGACCACGCGCGGCCCGGGTGCCCATCTCCGCCAAGCTGGTGGCCAATATGCTGACCTCGGCGGGCGTGGATCGGGTCCTGACCATGGACCTGCATGCCGATCAGATTCAGGGCTTTTTCGATATCCCGGTGGACAATGTCTATGCCTCGCCGGTGCTTCTGGATGACATGCGCAAGCTGCGGGAAGAGGCAGCCTCCAAGGGGCAGGAGCTGATCATGGTCTCCCCCGATGTGGGTGGCGCCGACCGGGCCCGGGCATTTGCCAAGCGCCTGAGCGATTCCGACTTGGCCATCATCGACAAGCGTCGACCGCGGGCCAACGAATCCCAGGTCATGAACATCATCGGTGATGTGGACGGCAAGTCCTGCGTGATCGTCGATGACCTGGTGGATACCGCGGGCACCCTGTGCAAGGCCGCCGGTGCACTCAAGGAAAAGGGTGCGGCCCAGGTAAAGGCCTATATTGCCCATCCGGTGCTTTCGGGCAAGGCCATGGACAATATCAACGCTTCGGTGCTGGATGAGCTGGTGGTGACCGACACCATTCCGCTGCACGCCGAGGCCGCCGCCTGTGACAAGATTCGTCAGTTGGGCATTGCCGAGCTGATGGCGGAAACCATGCGTCGCATCAGCGACGAAGAATCGGTGATCTCACTCTACGCGGAGTGAGTCCGATTCCGTCCGCCTTGAAGGGTGGACGGAGGCGCGGTGACACGAACCTGGTCGCGGGGGAGTGTGACCGGAAACGACAAGGGATCCATGGATCCATACGGAGAGTAAATCATGTCTGACGATTTCACACTGAATGCAGAAGTCCGTGACGACAAGGGGAAAGGTGCGAGCCGCCGCCTGCGTCGTCAGGGCCGTGTCCCGGGAATCATCTACGGGGGTGGCAAGGACCCCGTGCCGGTTTCCGTGGATCACGATGAACTGATCAACCAGCTGAAGCATGAAGCCTTCTACTCCCACGTGCTGGAAATC
This sequence comes from Natronospira sp., assembly GCF_007134575.1. Classification (NCBI taxonomy): domain Bacteria; kingdom Pseudomonadati; phylum Pseudomonadota; class Gammaproteobacteria; order Natronospirales; family Natronospiraceae; genus Natronospira; species Natronospira sp. Next base: position 5,554 of record NZ_SLKM01000274.1, on the reverse strand, counting down.
AACGTGGGCAAGAAGAAGGAGAAGGCCGTGCTCAAGGATCTGCAGCGCCACGTCTACAAGCCCACCGTGGTCGAGCATATCGACCTTCAGCGTGTGAGCGCCAAGGAAAAGCTGCGCATGCAGGTGCCGCTGCACTTCGAGGGCGAGAAGACCTGCCCCGGCGTCAAGCTTCATGGCGGTGTGATCACTCACAATCTGGTCAACGTGGAAGTCAGCTGCCTGCCCAAGGACCTGCCCGAGTTCATCGAGGTGGATGTGAGCGAGCTGGATATCGGCGACTCCATTCACCTGACGGATCTCAAGCTGCCGTCCGGGGTTGAACTGGTCGAGCTGATGCATGGCGAGGACCATGACCTGCAGGTGGTGTCCATCCACCAGCCCCGTGCTGCCAAGGAAGACGTGGAAGCCGACGAGGCCGAAGCCGCCGATGCCGAGGCCCAGTCCGAGGCCGACGAGAAGAAGGAAGAGGGCGGCGAGTAAGCGTCCACCCGAGCGCGCGGGGGCGGCTGCCCAGGTTGCCGCCCTCCCGCGGCTTGATCAGGGGTTTCAATGTCTGAACAGATCAAGCTCATCATCGGCCTCGGCAACCCCGGGGCCGATTACGTTGATACCCGGCACAATGCCGGCTTCTGGTACGTGGAAGAATTGGCTGCCCGCTATGGTGGCCTGTTCAGTGGTGAGCGGAAGTTTCATGGCGAGATGGCGCGTATTCACGTGGGTCGGCATGATCTGCGCCTGTTGCGTCCCCTGACTTACATGAATCGCAGTGGCCAGTCCGCCCGGGCGGTAATGGATTTCTTCCGTATCCGGCCTGAAGAAGTGCTGGTGGCCCATGATGAGCTGGACCTGGCGCCGGGGACCGTGCGCCTGAAGTGGAATGGTGGCCATGGAGGCCACAATGGACTGCGGGATCTGGACCGGCACATCGGCCGGGATTTCCGTCGTTTGCGAATCGGAATCGGTCATCCCGGGCATGCCGCGGCGGTGGTGGGCTATGTTCTCAAGCGCCCGGGCAGCGAGGATGAGGCCCTGATTCGCGAATCCATCCGGGATGCCGCCGACGCCCTGCCGGCCATCCTCGACGATGGCCTGGAGGCGGGCATGAACCGCCTGCACACACGGGCCTGAGCGCGATATTGGAGAATCTTTAATGGGAATCAAGTGTGGCATCGTGGGTCTGCCGAACGTGGGCAAGTCCACGCTTTTCAATGCCTTGACTGCGGCCGAGATCCCGGCCGAGAACTATCCCTTCTGTACCATCGATCCCAATGTGGGAGTCGTACAGGTGCCGGACCCTCGTCTGGAGCGGATCGCCGAGATCGTCAAGCCGCAGAAGATCATTCCCACCACCATGGAGTTCGTGGATATTGCCGGCCTGGTGGCCGGGGCCTCCAAGGGCGAGGGCCTGGGTAACCAGTTTCTGGCTCATATCCGCGAGACCGATGCCATTGCCATGGTCGTGCGTTGTTTTGAGGATGATGATGTCACCCATGTGGCCGGCAAGGTGGAGCCGCTGGCGGATATCGACACCATCGGTACCGAATTGGCCCTGGCCGACCTGGATACGGTGGAAAAGGCCATGCAGCGAACCCAGAAGGTGGCCAAGTCCGGCGACAAGGATGCGCGCGCACGGCTGGTGATTCTGGAGAAGCTTCAGGGGCACCTGGCGGAAGGCCAGCCGGTTCGCAGTCTGTTGCTGGATGAGGACGAGACTCAGGCCATCCGCGACTATCATTTGCTGACCGCCAAACCTCTGATGTATATCGCCAACGTGGATGAGTCCGGATTCGAGGACAATCCCCTGCTTGAGCAGGTGCGGTCCCATGCCGAGAATGAATCGGCCGAGGTGGTGCCGGTCTGCGCCGCCCTGGAAGCCGAGATTGCCCAGCTTGAGCCCGAGGAGCAGAGCGAGTTTCTGGCGGATGCCGGCATGGACGAGCCTGGCCTGAATCGGGTCATTCGCGCCGGCTATCGTCTTCTGGGGCTGGAGACCTACTTTACTGCGGGTGAAAAGGAAGTTCGGGCCTGGACGGTCAAGGCCGGTTCCAGCGCCCCCAAGGCGGCGGCCGTGATTCATACCGACTTCGAGAAGGGTTTTATCCGTGCCGAAGTGGTTTCCTACGAGGATTTCACCGCCTGCGGCGGCGAGCAGGGCGCCAAGGATGCCGGCAAGTGGCGCCTGGAAGGCAAGGATTACATTGTTCAGGAAGGCGACATCATCCATTTTCGTTTCAATGTTTGATGCCGGTTTTGGCGCTTGACAGCGAGCGCTGATCACGCCAAAATCCCGCATCTGCCGGCTCTCTTCCCGAGACCGGTCCTGTTTGAAAAATGGCTATGTAGCTCAGTTGGTTAGAGCACAGCATTCATAATGCTGGGGTCGGTGGTTCGAGCCCACCCATAGCCACCAGTTTCGATGCCAGAGAAGGCGGGGTGGCCAGGGCCTGCCCATTACCCACAACGCCCGTGTCAGAGTCCCGCAATTCGATCTCGGCAAGGCGCCGCTCACCGGAAGAGTGGTAGGCTTTCCAGGAGCGGCAACGCCGCCGAGGCCGAATTGCGGCGCTTCCTTCGACGAGTCGCTGGCCGGCCATTTCCTGCGTTGCGCTTGCCTGAAAGGTAATCAGCCTTCCCGCACAAGCGCGCCCTGAATCCGACCGGTCGGTAACGCGCTGACGTGGGCCTTGCGGGTAGTGGGCAGGCCGATAGGGCCCCCCGCCTTTTTTGTTACCGCGTCTGCTGGCGTGGATGTGTTTAGCCCGGAGAGAAAGTATGTCCTTGTTTTCCCGTTCACGTGCCTGGTCTGTTCTGCTGTTGGCCGCGTTTCTTCTGCCGTTGATGGCCTGTGAGTCCATTGATGACGACGGCGACTTTGCGGTCGAGATTCGTACCGCCGCGGCACAGGGTATTCCATTCAATACCCTCGTCGAACTTCATGCCGGGATCGATGAGCCGCGGGAAACCTGGACGGCTCGCGTTGATCCCAATGGGGTGCTGCGGTTTCGCTTCGAGGAAGACAATCTCCCTCATCCCCGGGATTTCATCTGGCTGGAAGCGCAGGTTCAGCGGGCTGATGGCGTGCTGATTGATCTGAAAGTGCTGGTGGATGAATGGCAGCACATCGAAGCGGCGGTTGATGAAGACGGTCAAATCACGCCCAATGAGTTCCCGCGTCTGTTCTTTTCCGCCCTGCGCCTCGTCGAGAGCGAAATGCTGGAGCATGAGGCGGATGGCCTCATCCGCGATGGCGAAAAGCTGCGTCAATATCTGGATGAGCTGGATGCGCAGGTCCTGCTGGACAGTACCACCGCGCTGATGGTCGCTCTGAATACCAGCGACCCGGGCTTTCCCGATGAGCTGGATGAAATCAGAAAGCTGTTCACCCAGCCTGAAATCACCCGAGACCTGATTCTTCAAGCCGGTGACACCCAACCGGATCTGCTGGCAGAAATTCGCACGAGGGTTCTGGATCAGGCCGATCGGAAAGCCGGCTGGAATGAGCCGTCGGAGCTGCTTGGTCGCTTTGCCATGCATTTGCCACGCTTTCCCGGCATTACCGGCGATGTCTTCCGTTTCGATACCGAAAGCAGTGGCCGTATTGGTGCCCCCGAAGGCCAGGATGACTTCAGCTGGTGGCTGGAGGATGGCTCGGTCAAGATCGATTTTGCCGGTGACCTGACCTGGCGTGGCTCTGAACTGCAACAGGACGAAGACGGTAACCCGGTCACGGCAGAGTTTACCGAGCGGTATGATTCTGCTCGCTTCCACCGGATTCTTGCTGGAGAAGAATCGAACCTGATTCTGGTTCAGGCGGAGTTCGAGCGCGTATTCGACGATGAAGAATTCGGGACCCAGACGCGCACCGCAACCCGCGCAATGACGGGTTGGTTCGGCAGCAAGGATGAGCTTCCGGTAGAGGAAGTGGAGGGGCGTTGGGTCCTCAACCTTCCGGACAGTGATCTGGACGAACAGGTGGCCTCCCTGCGCCTTGACCCCAACAACATGGGTGAAGTCGAATTTGGTGGCTGGAAGGCCGGCGAAACCATCAATTGGAGCAGTGATGAGTCACAACTGATTTTCGAGGCACCGGATGGCCGCCTGGAAATCGAATTTGTGCGCCCCTCCCGCAACGGTTGGGTTGGCATCATCACCGAACTGGACGAGACCGGGGCAGTAATTTCCGAGTCCGTGGACCTGATCGACCGGGGCGATTCGGCGTTTGACCCCAATGATGTGGCCGGAACCTACTGGCCTTTCGGCGGCAATGTGGCGCCTGGTATGGACAGCGCCACGGCTTTCCGCATTCGACTGACGACCGCCCAGGAAGGTGAAGAGGGGCAGGCCCAGTCCATGCGATCGGTGGGTTGGGTTGTTGAGGATGGCGATGTTGTCATCCGCAGTTGCTTCGACGAGGAAGAACAGGTCTGGGTCGGCCTGCAGGAAGACCCGGACGAGGAACTGGTATGCACCGAGTTCCGCCGCCGCACCTGGGATCTGGTCCGGATTTCCGAGCGTGATGAGGACGATGACGACTATGTGATCGTTGAGACCCTGGAGGTCTGGAACAACGAGGACCTCAGCGAGCCGCCCAACAACACCTTCTTCAAGCGCCTGTATTTCGTGGAGCGGCGCAGCCCTGAAGTGGGCGGCGAAGAACAGCAGGCCGGCCATGTGGCATCCCCCCTGGCGGACATCCTGGTTCCCGGGCGTGGTCATCCTGACCCGGAAATTGGCGGCGAACGTTGATTTAGGCTCGACAACCTCCATCTTGGCCTGCAATAGTGCACCTTGGTTGGTCTGTCACAGGAGAGACGCAGATGAAAACGAATTCGCGAGGATTTGGCCGCCTTGTTCCGGGCGTGACGGTGGGCTTGATGGCGTCGATGGTCCTGGCAGCCTGCACCACACTGGATCCCTATACCGGCGAGGAGCAGCGCGCTCGAGCAACAACCGGTACGGTGGTCGGTGCGGTGACGGGTGCCATTCTCGGGGCAGCCACGGCCAGTGATCGCCGTGAACGCCAGCGTCGGATGCTGATTGGCGCCGGTGTGGGCGCTCTGAGTGGTGGCGCCGTGGGTGCCTATATGGATCGTCAGGAGGCCGAGCTTCGGGAGCGACTGGAAGGGACCGGTGTATCGGTCACCCGGGACGGGGATCAGATTCATCTGAACATGCCGGGTGACATCACTTTCGACTTCGATAGCGATGCCGTGCGCTCTGAGTTCTACGAAGTGCTGGATTCGGTGGCGGTGGTGTTGGAAGAATTCGATCAGACCGTGGTTGAGGTAGCCGGGCATACTGACAGCACGGGCGCGGCAAGTTATAACCAGCGTTTGTCCGAGCGACGGGCTCAGTCGGTTTCAAGGTATCTCCTGTCCCAGGGCTTGATTGAGGAGCGTATGCTGGTGGTGGGTTACGGTGAGGATCAGCCCGTGGCCAGTAATGACACTGAAGAGGGTCGTCGCCAGAACCGCCGGGTGGAACTGACCCTGGTGCCGGTGACCGATGATTGAAGTCTGAGCAAACAATCACAGCCATGAAAAAAGGCCGCTTT
>NZ_SLKM01000121.1:0-7072 GCF_007134575.1 Natronospira sp. | reverse complement strand
TAATGGATCAGCCTCGGGGGCTGTAAGCGAGGGCTAGGAGCTTCGAGCGGCGAACAACGAGCCCGCCATCGGCTCTGCAGCGGCTGAATCATGGCCAAGGTGCCAGGCCAAGGTGCCAGGCCAAGGCGCGGCCAGCTCGCCGCTCGTAGCTCGTAGCTCGTAGCTGTCCTTCAATCCGGTACCCGGCGAATCCGGGCACCCAGCTGCTGGAGCTTTTCCTCAATACACTCGTAACCGCGATCAATGTGATAGATCCGCTCGACGATGGTCTCGCCATCTGCCACCAGGCCGGACAGCACCAGACTGGCGGAGGCCCGCAGGTCCGTTGCCATGACCGGGGCCCCGGTTAGACGCTCAATGCCCGTGATGATGGCGGTATGCCCTTCCAGCTGGATTTGCGCGCCCATGCGCTGCATTTCCAGCACATGCATGAAGCGATTCTCGAATACGTTTTCGGTAATGGTGCCGGTTCCTTCGGCCACCGAATTCAGGGCGGTGAACTGCGCCTGCATGTCGGTGGGAAAAGCCGGATAGGGCGCGGTGTGAATGTTCACCGAGCGGGGTCGCTTGCCCTGCATGTCCAGCTCGATCCAGTCGTCGCCACAATCAATCCGGGCGCCGGCCTCGCCTAACTTGGCCAGCACCGCATCCAGCACCTGCGGGCAGGTATCCCGCAGACGCACATGCCCTCGCGTCATTGCCCCGGCCACCAGGTAGGTCCCGGTCTCGATGCGGTCGGGCAGGACGTTGTACTCACAGCCCTCAAGGCGATCAACACCGGTGATCCGCAGGGTGTCGGTGCCGGCTCCCTCGATTTTTGCGCCCATTCGAATCAGGCAGTTGGCCAGATCCACCACCTCGGGTTCCCGGGCGGCATTCTCGATCACGGTTTCACCCTGGGCCAGACAGGCTGCCATCATCAGGTTCTCGGTCCCGGTGACGGTCACCGTGTCCAGTACGATTCGAGCGCCGTGCAAACGGTCAGCCTTGGCAATGATATAGCCGTTTTCCACCCGGATGTCGGCACCCATGGCCCGCAAGCCTTCAATGTGCAGGTTGACCGGCCGACTGCCGATGGCGCAGCCACCAGGCAGGGAAACCGTGGCCTCACCAAAACGGGTCAACAGCGGCCCCAGCACCAGAATGGAGGCCCGCATGGTCTTGACCATCTCATAAGGCGCGTAGAAGCGACTGGTGGGGCGGGGGTCCACCGCAACCCGCATGCGGTCATCAATGGTGACATCAACCCCCATGCCGCCGAGCAGTTCGATGGTGGTGGTCACATCGTGGAGATGCGGGACATTACCCACGGTCATGGGCCCATCAGCCAGCAAGGTGGCCGAGAGGATGGGCAGGGCCGCGTTCTTGGCCCCCGAGATGCGTATCTCCCCTTCCAGGGGGCCACAGCCATTGATTAGCAGTCTATCCAAGAGAAAACCCCTGCAATTGATTGAGCCCGGCCGCCTGGTAACGGCCCGCTTATGCTGTGAATCGGGTGGGCTTCAGCGCCCGGCTTCTTCCGGCGTCAGTGTCTGCATGGACAGCGCATGGATCTCGCGCCCCATCTTTTCTCCCAGGGTGCGATAAACCATCTGGTGTCGCTGAATGGTGCGCTTGCCTTCGAAAGCCGGAGAAATGATGACCGCCTCAAAGTGGGTGTGGTCTTCACCCCGAACTTCCACCTGGGCCTCGGGCATGCCGGCCTCGATCAGGGACTTCACCATCTGGGGATCCATAGGCTCCTCAACAGCTATTGCGGGCAAAAATGCGAACCACCGCCACAGCGGCGGCGCGCAAGGACACTCTCAAACCCGATCAATCAATCGCCGTCTTTGGCAGGCGCAAATGAATGGATCAGGGGTGCACAATGATAAAGGAAGCCGCCGGCAATTCCTACGCGAAGCGCCAGAGCGCTATGCCTCTGGCTGGCTTGAAAGGCAGAATGGGCCGGTGGAAGTCGTAACAGGGAGATCCGGATTTGAGCGCAGTGCTTCAAACGGCAACCATCCTGCTCGGCATCGGGATAACGATCTGGGCCGCTGACCGCTTTGTGGACGGCGCGGCGCAGACCGCCCGGGCCCTGGGCGTTCCCGCCCTGGTGGTGGGCCTGACAGTCATGGCCCTGGGCACCTCAGGCCCTGAAATCGCCGCCTCCATCCTGGCCGCCGCACAGGGTTACCCGGCCCTCGCCATTGGCAATGCCCTGGGATCGAACATTGCCAACATCGGCCTGATCATCGGTCTCACCGCCATGATCGTGCCGCTCAAGCTGGCCTCCGCCTCCCTGCGCCGAGAGCTGCCCCTGCTGGTCCTGGTCAAGCTGGTGACCATTCTGCTTATCGCCAACGGGGAGCTGGGCCGGGCCGAGGGCCTGGCAATGTTGGTGATGCTGGTGCTGGCCCTGCTGTGGATCATTCGAATCGCACTCACCCCCGGCCGGGATGATCCCTTGCTGGCCGAACTCAATAGCGAGCTACCTGCTGAAACCCGAATGGCCCCCGCCCTGTTCAATCTGTTCCTGGGGTTGTTGCTGTTGCTGGGCGCTGCCCAGTTGCTGGTCTGGGGTGCCGTCGGTCTGGCCGGCAGCCTGGGTGTCAGCGACCTGGTAATCGGCCTGAGTATCGTCGCCATCGGCACGAGTCTGCCTGAACTGGCCACCTGCATCGCCGCCGTGCTCAAACGCCAGCACGATATCGCCGTGGGCAATGTCATTGGCTCCAATCTCTTCAATCTGCTGGCGGTACTGCCGCTACCGGCCCTGATCGCCCCCGGTCCATTACCAAGCGGGATTCTGGGCCGTGATTTTCCCGTGATGCTGGGGCTGACTCTGTTGTTGATTATCCTCGCACGGGGCTTTACCCGCCATGGCAGCATCAGCCGGGGCCAGGGCCTGCTGCTGTTCGCACTCTTTATCGCCTACCAGCTCGGGATCTTCATCGCCTGGAACTGAGCGCGGCCCTGACTTCGGCCACGGGCGGCTACTATGAGATAATCGTGCCACTTGATTCATTGAAGCAGAGCAGGATTCAGTCAATGGCCAGCCAGTCCTCCGGAAAACCCATCGCCGATGCCGACCGTGCCCTGGCACTGGCCCGTGAGGTCCTGCACCTGGAAGCCGATTGCGTCCGTGACCTGGCCGGACGTCTGGGCGAGGATTTCTCGCGTGCCTGGCAGATCTGTCTGGACTGCCGGGGACGGGTGATTGTCACGGGCATGGGCAAGTCCGGACACGTGGCAGGCAAGATAGCCGCCACCCTGGCCAGCACCGGCACCCCGGCCTTTTTCGTCCATCCGGGCGAGGCCAGTCACGGGGATCTGGGCATGATTACCGGCGACGATGCCGTGCTTGCCCTGTCCAACTCCGGCGAGACCAGCGAGGTTCTCACCATCCTGCCCCTGATCAAGCGCCTGGGCGTTCCGCTGATCAGCATGACCGGTCGCCCCGAGTCCACCCTGGCCCGGGCCGCCTCGGTCAACCTGGATGTCACGGTGCAAAGAGAGGCCTGCCCTCTCAACCTTGCGCCCACCTCCAGCACCACCGCCTCCCTGGCCATGGGCGATGCCCTGGCGGTTGCCCTGCTGGAGAGCCGCGGTTTCACGCAGGAGGATTTCGCCCGCTCCCACCCCGGTGGCAGCCTGGGACGACGGTTGCTCCTGCGCCTGGAAGACCTGATGCACAAGGGAGAGCGAGTCCCGGCAGTGGCCGCTGAGACCCCCTTCCGTGACGCCCTGCTGGAAATGACCCAAAAGGGCCTGGGCATGACCGCCGTGGTCAATGAGAAACGCCAGGTGGTCGGCATCTTCACTGACGGTGACCTGCGTCGGAGTCTGGACCGGCAATTGGACGTGCACCGCACCACCATCGGCCAGGTGATGACGCCGAGGCCCCGTACGGCACCGCCGGAAATGCTGGCCGGCGAGGCCCTGAAGATGATGGAGACCCATCGGATCAACCAGGTCCTGGTGACCGACGCAGAGGGCTGCCTTGTCGGCGCACTCAACATGCATGACATGCTGCGGGCAGGAGTGGTCTGATGACGGGGCAATCAGCCGAGGCCCGCGCGGCACAAATACGCCTGGCGGTCTTTGATGTCGATGGCGTGCTCACCGACGGCCGTCTCTATCTGGGACCCGATGGCTTCGAGATGAAAGTTTTCCATACCCGGGACGGACACGGTCTCAAGGCCCTGCGGCGTCAGGACATTGAGGTCGCGATCATCTCGGGGCGGGCATCCCAGGCGGTGGAGTCACGCATGGCCCAGCTGGGCATCGAGCATGTCTTTCTGGGCGTGGATGACAAGTTGCCCTGCTTCGAGAAACTGCGACAGAGACTGTCTGTACCCAGGGAACATTGCGCTTTCATGGGCGATGATGTGGTGGATTTGCCGGTGATGCGTGAAGTGGGCCTGGCCGCCGCTCCGGCCGATGCCCATCCTGACGTGGCCCGCATGGCCCATTGGCAGAGTCACCGCCCGGGTGGCTTTGGCGCGGCACGCGAATGTTGTGATCTGCTGCTGGCGGCCCGGGGCATCGACACCGCCTACGCGGGGAACTGATGGCTCGCTGGGCGCTTGGACTTCTGCTGGCGATTGGCTTGATCCTCAGCCTTTGGCTGATGGGGGACCGGGAGGCACCCTCCCTGCCGCAACCCGAACCACCGCCTGAGGCGGCGGTGCACCCGGACTACTGGATCAGCGGGGCGCAAATCCAGCGGTATGATGCCGATGGCCAGCCCCTGGCCCGGCTCAATGCCGAAGAATTGGCCAATTACCCGGATGATCAGCGCAGCGAATTGCGCCAGGTTCAAATCCATCGTGAGCCGGTGGCGGGCCTGAGCTGGGATATCCGTGCCGATCATGGCATGGTTTCCGGCGACAGTGACCATGTACATCTCTACGGCGATGTGCGCATCGAACGGCATCGGCAGACCCGGCTGACCGCCAGTCTGTTCAGCGACAGCCTGGATTATTTCCCGGAGCAGGAGCTGCTCCTGACTGATGAGCCGGTACGGATGGAACAGGGCCCAAGCCAGACCACGGGCCGGGGCATGCGTGCCGAGCTCGACAAGGACCGTATCAAAATCTTATCGGAGGTAAGGACCCGACATGTTCCCCGTGACTAGGTCTGGAAACGGCCCCCTGCTCTTCTGGCTACTGCTCTTGCTGCTGACCCCCGCTGCCGTGAACGCGGACAGCGAAGAGCTGGAAATCGATGCCGATCACTGGGAAGTGGACGGTCGTGAAGGCATTTCCATCTACGAAGGCAACGTGGTCATTCGTCACAAGGAACTGCTCATTCAGGCGGACCGGGCTGTGTTCACCGAACGGGAACCGGGCGTTTTCGAGAAGGCGGAGATGACCGGGTCCCCGGTGACCCTGGTGATTACCCCAGAGGACGGCCCCCGGACCGAAGGCGAGGCAGAGTTCATGCGCTATCGCTTTGAGGACGAGGTGCTGCTGATGGAAGGGACTGCCCGCCTCAAGCGACCACGCCAGACCTTGAGCGCCGAAAGCATCGAATACACCATCCCCGGCGAACGCATCCGGGCGCAGCGTGGCGAGGATGACGAAGGCCGGGTTCGGACCCGTTTCGAACGGGGCGAAGACAGTGAGCAACAGGGAGGGGGGGCATGAGCAAGCAGCTCGACGCTCGCGGTCTGGCCAAGCAGTACGGGAAAGTGCGCGCGGTTCGGGACGTGAGCATGCGAGTCGAGCCGGGCGAAATCGTCGGACTGCTGGGTCCGAATGGGGCCGGCAAGACCACCTCCTTCTACATGATCGTCGGCCTGGTCCAGCCGGATGCCGGCCATATCGAACTCAATGGACGAGACATTACCCATTTGCCGGTCCATGCCCGTGCCCAGGCCGGCCTGGGCTACCTGCCCCAGGAAGCCTCGGTCTTTCGCAAGCTGAGTGTGGAGCAGAACATCCGGGCCGTACTGGAGGTGCGGCCGGAACTGAGCCGGGACGAGCGCGACAGCAAGCTCGAATCCCTGCTCGAGGAACTGAATATCGCCCATGTGCGGGAAAGCCTGGGCATGAGCCTGTCCGGTGGCGAGCGCCGACGGGTGGAGATCGCCCGGGCCCTGGCCGCCGAGCCGGCCTTCATGCTGCTGGATGAGCCCTTTGCCGGCGTCGACCCCATCTCCGTTGGCGAGATCCAAAGGATTATCAGACACTTGCGGGACCGGGGGATTGGCGTACTGATTACCGACCACAATGTCCGTGAAACACTGGGCATCTGCGGGCGGTCCTATATCATCAGCGAGGGCGCGGTCATCGCCGAGGGTACCGCCGAGGAGGTACTTGAACACCGCCAGGTCAGAGAGGTCTATCTGGGTGAGGACTTTCGACTCTAAACACCCCCACGACGCTGCCAGATGGGCTATAAATAGAATGAAGAAGCAAAATCGAGGGCCATTCCGGGCCCCATTCCTGCAACGGGAGCCAACTTTGTCGGAAATCTTCTTAAAATCCGATGCTTAAACCGGCACTGCAGCTAAAGATCGGCCAGAAACTGGCCATGACCCCGCAACTGCAGCAGGCCATCCGTCTGTTGCAGCTCTCCTCCATTGAACTGGAAACCGAGATTCGCCAGGCGCTGGACAGCAACGTCATGCTGGAAAGCGAGGACAGCGATGACAGTGATGGCGCCGAAACCGGCCAGTCAGATTCCGACGCCAGCCAGGACCGGGGCGGCGACAAAACCGAGACTAGCACCGAACCCGCCGTGGAAGCCCAATACGAAGCCCCGGAGTACTACTACGCCGGTGCCACCGGTGGCGGTTGGCAGGAGGAGATCGACGAAGACCGTCGGGCGGAGAACGCCGATGGCACCTCCCTCCACGACCACCTGCTGTGGCAGCTCGACATGGCCTCTTTCAGTGATCGGGACCAGAGCATTGCCCGGGCGGTGATCGACGGGATCGACGCCACCGGCTATCTGCGAGAAACACCGGAGGACCTCCGCCAGGCCCTACGGAACAGCCTGGAGGACCTGGAGGACGACGAGATCGAGATGGTGACCCGCCGGGTTCAGTGTTTCGACCCGGCCGGCGTCGCCGCCCGTGACC
>NZ_SLKM01000134.1:0-7159 GCF_007134575.1 Natronospira sp. | reverse complement strand
CGGTGACAGTTTCGGCCTTGGTCTGGTCGTGGGCTCTGCCTTTGATGATTCCGCTTCGATCGAGGAAGTGTTCGCCTATGTGCCGTTTTCCTTCCCCCTGGCGGATGGCAACTGGATTGTTCATGTCAATCTTGGTGTCCTGCAGGATCAAGCCGGTGATGACGATGAAACCAGCGGATTTTATGGGGTTGGCTCTCAGCTGGCCATTGGTGGCGGTGTCGAGTGGATCGCCGAGGTGCTGGACAGCACGGAAGACGACACCTTCGCCCAGACTGGCTTCCGCTTTGCCCTGGGTCAGACCGATGGTGTCCTCGACCTGAGTTATGGCTGGAACCTGGATGACAGTGATGATGACTGGGTGACCTTGGGTTTTGCCTGGGAATTTTAAGTCGATTACAGAACAACGAAACAGGGAAGCGGCCTGACCGCTTCCCTCCCCATTGGCGGGAGGTGAAAAATGGAAGAAAACAAAGATCTTCTTATCGAAGTGCGCGAACTGATTGCCCAGGAGAAGTGGGCTGAAGTCAAAAGCCTGCTGGAAGACCAGCATATCCAGGATGTGAGCTATGTTCTCTCCGAGCTGGACGAGGAAACCCAGACGCCCATCTTCAAGGCCCTGGATCGGCCACTCTGGGCTGAAGTGTTTGCCTATCTGGAACACAATGATCAGATTCGACTGCTGGATGCATTGAGTCAGGAAGAAGGCCGCTTCATCCTCCAGAACATGGCTGCAGATGATCGGACGGCGTTTCTGGAGCGTCTGCCCGAGGAGGATATGCGCAATCTTCTGCGTCTGTTGCCGCCCAGGGATGTGAAGCAGGCGCTGCGCCTGCTGGGGTATCCGGAAGAATCCGTCGGTCGTCTGATGACGCCCCACTTCGTTGCCGTGCGCCCGGAATGGAGCATTGCTCAGGCCATGGAGCATGTGCGCCAGCAGAGCGAAGAAGGCGAAACCGTCAACGTCATCTATGTCACCGATGACAATGGCCAGCTCCTCGACATGATTGAGCTCAAGCGCTTCATTCTCGGCAAGCCCGAGGAGAAGGTTGAGCAGATCATGGAAGACACTGTGGTCAGTGTAACCGTGACCGAGGACCGGGAAGAGGCAGTCCAGAAGATTCAGCACTACGATATCGAGGCCTTGCCGGTGGCGGATGACAGAGGCCGCCTGGTGGGTATTGTCACCGTCGATGACGTCCTGGACGTGGCAGAAGCCGAGAGCACCGAGGACTTCCATAAGATGGGTTCCGTTGGGGTGCTCAATCTGAACCTCAACCAGGCCAGCCCCTGGTTGTTGTTCCAGAAGCGGATCGGCTGGTTGCTCATCCTGGTCTTCGTCAACATGTTCGCCGGTGAGATCATCGGTGCCTATGAAGAAGCGATTGAGGGTCTGTTCGTGCTGATGACCTTCCTGCCCCTGGTAGTGGATAGTGGTGGCAATGCCGGCACCCAGTCGGCCACGCTCATGGTTCGAGCCCTGGCGACCGGTGACGTGAAGATGCGAGACTGGCTCAAGCTCTTCGGCAAGGAGCTGGGTGTCGCAGCTGCCCTCGGTACCGCCATGGCCGTGGCCGTTTTCCTGGTGGCCTTCTTCTGGCGCACCGAAATGGCCCTGGATGTTTCCATGGTCATCGCCTTGGGGATGATTGGTGTGGTTGTTGTGGGTTCCCTGGTGGGCATGCTGCTGCCCTTCGTGCTGACCCGCCTCAACCTGGATCCGGCCACTGCCAGTGCCCCCTTGATCACTTCGATCGCGGACCTGGCGGGGATTGCGATGTACTTCTTCATCGCCGCTGCGGTTCTTGGCTTGTCGGTCTAGCTGCCTGACCCAGCTGGCGAAAAGAAAAGCCCGGCCTTTGTGCCGGGCTTTTTTTAGAACTGCGGATAATGCCAGGGGGCTAGAACGTTCCGGCATCGATAAAACCGAACAGAACCGCCGCGGCCAGAAGCCAGAGATAGAAGGAGAAGACCCGAAGGCGGGCACGGTAGAGGAGGGCGAGGACCAGCTTCAAGGCCGCTATCCCGACCACGGCGGCGGTAATAAAGCCCACGCCGAGGGCGGCGAGGCTCATGCCATTGAGGCCATCCCCGGTGATTACTTCAACGCTCTGCACCAGCGTGGCGGCCATGATGGTGGGGATGGCCAGGAAGAAGCTGTACTGGGCCGCCCAGCGGCGCTTCACGCCGGCCAATAGAGCAAAGGTGATGGTCATGCCGCTGCGGCTCAGGCCCGGCACCAGGGACAGGCCCTGGGCAAGGCCAATCCAGGCCGCGGTGCCCAGGCGAATCTTTTTCAGGCCAATGGGAAGATGGCGCAGGCGGTCTGTCCACCAAAGCAGAACGCCGGTCAGGGTCAAGGTGCCGGCGACCAGCAGGGGATTGGCGAAGAAACGCTCGAAGAAGAACTTGAAGCTCAGGCCAATGATGCCGGTGACCAGTACCGAGAACAGACAGAGCAGGAACAGGCGAAGGAAGAGGTAGTGCCAGGGAGCGTGGCCCCGGTCACTCAGCCACTGCCAAGTGTCGCTGAGGATGCGCCGCACGAACTCGATCAGGCTGTGCCAGAAGACCACCACGATGGAGACCAGGGTGCCAACATGCACCACCAGGTCGAAGAGGATCATCTCGGCGCTGTCCGGTGCCGGCAGTTCATGGCCGGCACCGATCAGCCAGTGCTGGGCGATCACCAGGTGAGCCGTTGAACTCACCGGGATGAACATGAAAAGGCCCTGGATGATCCCCAACAGCAATGCAATCCACAATGCCATGATTCGTTCTGGCTCCCTTGGGCAGTTAGCCTCGCAGCCTAGCGATTATCTTCATCCGCTGCCAGCTTCAGCCCTGATTGAAGCCGGCTTCCCAGAGCACCCAGGCGCCGATGGCAATGAACAACAGGGCTGCCAGCACACGCACCGTGCGCATGGGGATTCGGTCAGCGAACTTGTGTCCCAGCCAGATCACGGGTGCATTCACCAGCAACATGGCGAAGGTGGCGCCCATCATGACGGGGATGATGGTCTCGAAATGGGCCGCCATGGCCATCGAGGTCAGCTGGGTCTTGTCGCCAATCTCCATGAGGAAGAAGGTCACCATGGCGGTGATGAAGGCCCCGCGCCCCGTTTCCCGGGGGCGGTCATCGGTGTGGACCCGTTCCGGGATCAGCACCCAGATCCCCATGCCCACGAAAAGGGCACCGACGATCCAGCCCAGAATCTGGTCATCCACGAACTGGCCCAGGCTCATGCCCACACCGGCAGAGAGCCCATGGATGCCGATAGAGGCCACGGCCAGGCCCCCGAGCACGGCCCAGGGCTTGCGGAACTTGACGGCGAGCAACAGGGCCAGGAGCTGCGTTCGGTCGCCCAATTCGGCCAGGGAGACCGCGGCGAGACTGAGGAAAAAAGCTTCGATCATGAGAAATCCTTCAGGGAGCCGGCATCCAGACGCAATGACACCACCCTGCCGCCGGCTCCTGTCGGGGCAGAATAGTGCCAAAGGTCTTGCCAGGCCGTGGTGGCTGCCCGCGCCATGGTCTGTGGACCAAGTCTGTTGACGCGAGCCCCCGTGGGAGCGGGGCGGCTACTCCCCAATGGCAATAGGGCTTGGATTCTAAGGAAAAGCCCGGTCCCGGTCAAAGCGTCGCGCCGGGCAGTTCTGCCTGTCACAATATGCGTCTTAAATGCCGATGGCCAAATTGTTCTGAGCAAGGGGGATATGAATGGATATTGTTCTGGTGGCTGCGATGACGCGCAATCGAGTCATTGGCAAAGAGGGTGGCATGCCCTGGCATCTGCCGGCAGATCTGGCCCATTTCAAACGGGTGACGCTGAACCATCCGGTGGTCATGGGGCGCAAGACCTTCGAGTCCATCGGCTTTGCCCTTCCGAAACGCCGCAACATTGTCGTGACCCGTCAGGAGAATGCCGTGTTCAAGGGGGCAGAGACGGCTGCGTCATTGAGTGAAGCGCTGGAAAGGCTCGCCGGCACCGAGACCGTAATGCTAATTGGTGGGGGACAGCTGTACCGGGAGGCCTTGCCTCTTGCCACCCATATGGAACTGACTTTCATTGATGCGGAAATCGATGGGGACACCTGCTTCCCGGAATGGCCCGTGGATGAATGGCAGGAAATCAGCCGGGAACATCGCCCCGCCGACGAGAAGAATCCGCATAATCTGGATTTCGTCAGCCTAAAACGTATTAAGGCTAGCTAAGGAACCTCTGATTAATTTAAATTAATCAGAGGTTCCCAAAAGCTCATCCCAAAACAACACAGTAATCGTCTTTTCCTTGGCGCCTTGGCGCCTTGGCGACTTTGCGTCTTTGCGCGAGCCTGTTCATTCCCTGACTCGCCTTGCATCATTCAGGCGATAGAAGAGGCCGTACTCGTCTTCTTCCAGTACCTCCAGCTCACCCTCCAGCAGAACGGCATCCCAGGTGAAGCGGATGGAGTCCCTCGCCCGGGTTTCAATGATGTAACCGGCGCCGGCATTCAGGCAGTAGGGGCAACTGGGGGGCAGGGCAGTGAAGAGAAACTCATCCATCCGCTCCTGGTTCTGCATGGGGAAGATGAAGCCCTTGATGCGGATGGTCTCTCCATTCATATCCTTGACCGCAGCGGGGAAAATCGGCCGCAGATGACTCCTGCCATCAATGACTTCGATCTCCTCTTCCACGCTACCCAATAAATCCCAGGAAACCGCCCCTTCAGGTGTCGTCGGTACCTGGTGAGCATAATCATCGAACGTGGCGTCCTCTGGCGGTGGCTCGGTGGCCAACTCGTCATCACTGAGCTGGGCCATCGCCTGTAGCGTGCTTAGAGTGAGTGTCAGGCCCAGAATGCCAAGGGCAAGAATCCGGCGCTTATTCATTTAATATCCACGTCTCAAGGTATTGGCGACATTGATCCGGCTGGCCAGCCAGGCGGGCAGGATAGCCACCAGCAGTCCGGCAAGCAGGATTCCCCCGGTGAGCAACCATTGCCCATCGGCCCAGTACCAGCCTGTAAGAACGATGGACCGTCCGGCCTCACTGAATGCACCCAGCAACTCACAAGCCAGATGGCCCAGCGCCAGCCCCGTCAGCAGACCGGCGAGGACCATGAGTAGTCCTTCCAGCAGGGTGATTCTGAAAAGCAAGCCGGGGCCCCCGCCCATGGCCCGCATGACAGCCAGGTCGTAGCGACGTTCCCTCAGATTTTGATAAAGAAGCGTGACAACGCCCAACAGCGAAGCGCCCACCAGAATGACCGCGAACCAGGCCATTCCGTCCACTACCGGGCGCATCATGGCGAACAGGCGGGCACTCTCATGGGCCGGTCGGGCGGCCTGCCATGGCGTGTCACCATCAATCATCTGGGGTAGTCGGGCTGCAGCCATAGGCGAGGCGTACTGGACGAGGATGGCAGTGACTTCATGACCTTGATCCTCATCAACATGGCCATGTCCATTGTCATGGCCGTGGTCGTGGACTGCCCAGACGCTTTCCACCGATGTAAGAATCAATCGGTCCAGTACGCTGCCTGTTCGCTCCAGCACGCCCACAACCTCATAGGGGTGCTCGCCGTGCACCGGCCCGCCATCGCCAAGCCCATGCATCCCTTCGAACTGGTCGCCCAGACCGAGTCCGGTGCCTTCTGCCGCGGCGGCGCCCACCACGGCTTGAAAATCGCCTGCCCAGAATCCGCCTTCACGCAGTTCGGCCTCGTAGAGCTCGGCATAGGCGGGCTCCGTCCCCACGATCCGGTAGCCATGATAATTGTCACCGAGTGCCAGCGGGATGGTTCGTTCGACGGCCCGCTCTTGATGGATCCGTTCCCGTGCGTCCAGCGGGAGATTGCCGATGGGAACGTCCAGGTGATAGACACTGGAGAGAATCAGTTGCATGGGGCTACCCGCCGGGCCCACCACCAGGTCAATGCCCTGGGCATCTCGGCTCATGCGATCACGAAGTTGCTCCTGACCGATCAGCAGTAACACCACCATGCCCACACCCAGGCCCATGACCAGGGCATTGATCAGAGTCTGCAAGGGGCGCCGCCAGACTTGTCGCAGGGCCAGTGTGAAACTGTTCATGTCTGGCCGCTCCTGTTGGCGGGCTCGGCCAGATAGGCATCCAGGGCCAGGCGGTGGGAGAACTGGTCTCGGATGCGATTGTCGTGGCTGGCCACCAACAGGCTGGCCCCCTGGCCGGCCGCCTCGCTGAACAGCAAGGCCAGCACCGATTCGGCATTCCGGTCATCCAGGGCCGAGGTGGGTTCGTCGGCCAGAATCAGCTTGGGTGCATGGATCAATGCCCGGCCGATGGCTACTCGCTGTTTTTGCCCCTGGCTGAGTTGATTGGGGTAATGGCGGGCTTGATCAGACAGCCCCAGACGGTCCAGCCAATCCATTGCATGTGCTCTGGATTGCCCCCGTCCACCCAGCCAGCTGCCCAGACGCAGGTTATCTTCCACGGTGAGCCCTTCCAGCAGGTGAAAGTCCTGAAAAATCAGCCCGATATGCTCGCCCCTGAGGCGATCCCGACCGCGCTGGCCAAGCTCCGACAGTGCGGTCCCATTGACGGACAGTTGTCCGCTGAACTGGCTGTCCAGCCCGGCAATACAATGCAGCAGGCTGGTCTTGCCGCAGCCGGAAGGGCCGCTCATCAGGCCGTATTCGCCCTGGGGCAGGGCCCAGTGGGGGATGGCGAAAAGGGGTCGATTCCCTTGCCAACAGCGAAGGTCATTGAGGCTTACGGCATCCATGGCAGCGCGCATTCTCTGGGCATGATGAGTGTGTTATATTGTAACGATAATATTTTGAGGCACAATGGTCTGGTGTCAAAGTGCAGGAGGAAAGCATGGCTTCCCACGCCCATGATCATGAGCAATGTATCAGCGAGGCCCTCGGCAGTGCCGAGCGGGTCTGTGCCCAGCGTGGCGCCCGCCTCACTCCGCTTCGCAAGCGGGTGCTGGAGCTGATCTGGGAAAGCCATGAGGCCATGAAGGCCTATGATCTATTGGATCGCCTGGGGCAGGAAGGTGGCAGTGCCAAGCCCCCGACTGTGTATCGAGCCCTCGATTTCCTGCTCGCCCAGGGTCTGGTTCACCGCATAGAGAGCGAAAATGCCTATGTGGGTTGCCGCCACCCCGAGCGGACCCATGAGTTTCAGCTCCTGAT
>NZ_SLKM01000118.1:0-7201 GCF_007134575.1 Natronospira sp. | reverse complement strand
GTGGTATAAACTGTACCATCGCCCATACTCCATGAGTAATGGTTAATGCCATAAGATTCGTTATTGACCACCAGGTCGAAGGGGGCACATCCTGCCGGCTCATCGATGGTGAATGCGGCCAGTGCGGGTCCGTGCAGGTGGATAAAAACACTGGAGGAGTCTACCATCTGGCAGGCTCCGCTCACGGTGACGGTATACTTGATGGATGAATCGGGTAGTGCAATGGGTGTGGGGCTCGTGGGGTCATCCAGGTAGTCGGGCGGATGCCACTGGTATTCGGTACCCCCGAAAGCCTCCAGCTGAATGGGGACACCAAAACACGCTTTGTGGTTTGAACCTGTGCCACTCACATTGGCACTGATGTCCAGCTCGTTGAAATCGGAGAAATAACCATACATGGTACCGCTGGAGGGTCCGCCATTGATAATCCCCAGGTGGAACACATCCTTTTCGTTTTCAATGAGGGTGGCCTCCCCAACGGGCACTTGTGCCTGGGTCATCTCAAACTCGGCGGCAAGCCAGTTGGCCGATCCCGGCACAGCTTCAAAGTCGGCTGCCTCAATCACCGTATTGGGGCCATCACCGTTAAAGATAAAGCCATCCTGGGCACCTGCACGCACCAGGATATTCAGAAAAAAACTTTCCCCTTTGGAACGGGTAAAAGAGACACTGGTGGAGCCGGTGCAAACATCGATGGGAGGTAGTACAGCCCCTCCCTGTTCACAACCAAATCCGGCCACATGATACACATACGCCGGTTTTGAGGTTTCGATATGGTAGTTTTGCTTGGTAAACTCCCAGCGCAGTTGCTCACCCGGCTCAATGAGTGCTTCCAGGTTGCCGTCTATAAGTACCTCGGTGCCTTCCTGGGTTCCCACCACATAGAAATACTCCGGAGCCGTAAGCTCCCCTTTCATGGCAATATACTCGGTACCAATAATGGAAGTGGGGATAATTTGATCACCAATGAGATCGTAGCAGCCGGTAATGCCGTATACCGAGTCGTCGCTGGTGGTGATGGCAATGGGTTTGTCAGACTCCACCCGGGTACCTCCCAGGCGGTTTTCGGGCAGCTGACCGTCACCGGCATAGTCGTCGGGGGCTACAGCTATGGTTTCACCGCGGTCGAGCACCAGATCGAAAGGTACACCGGCGGGGCGTCCCGGGAATGCATCATTGGTGGGGGTAACAGTAATAGTGGTATTGTCCTGGGTGGCAACAATGTAAATGGCCGAATAAGGGCTGGGGTCATATTGGTCTCCGTTCTCCACCCTGTTTTGAAAAGGGACAAAAAACTCTTCTCCCAGAGCATTTTTACCCTTGAGTGAAAAAATATCCGGGTTATAAAAAGTACCCACTTCAAAGTAGGCTGTGGTAAGTTCGGAGGCGATAATTTGAATTCCCCGGTTGTAAATCTGGTCCGGATTGGTGGTCCATAGCTCCTGGATTTGGTCTGTGACATCAACGGTCAGTGCTTCGTTGGGGTCCATGTTCACCTCAATGGGGTCAAAGTCGGGGTTGGCAGGCATGGTGATGAATACCTGGTTAGGCTGGTCCAGGTTGGTAAAGCGGAAATAAAAACTATTATCGTCCCAGCCATGTCCCTCGGTTACCCTGGGTACAGCAAACCAAAACTCCGTGTCTGTTTGGGCCTGAACCGGGTTGAGGCTCATCAACAGAAAAACAACTCCCAATATGGGTAAAACTCTCTTCATCTGAAACCAGATATATGACTATTTCTTCAACTCATGCAAACTTATTCGCAGTTAGCCGTAGTTTTTGATTTTATTTCGACAAACCTTAATGCAATTCTCTGATTATAACAAAGTTATTTGCATTGGGCATACCAAACAACAGCGTAATCCCCATAAAAAAACTACATAAAATCGCGCAAAACTACCGGTGGTTTTTACCTATATACTTACATGAGCACATATATATAAGTAAGTTTGTGTCTTGGCCTTACAAATTGGGATGGGTTAAGCAGGGATTTGGGGAAAGGGGACGGAGGGATTAAGGGACGGGGAGACTTGGAGACTGGGAGACGGAAGGACCGAGAGAAGGGGAGACTGAGAGACTGGGGGATGGGGGTAAAAACAACCTTGTACAGGTAATACCCAATACAAGAAACCCCCGAAGGAACATCCTACGGGGGTATGGGTTGGGCCGGCATAAATCCGGCACCATGGTGTTACAAAAAGCAGATGCTACCGGGTAATCTGGAGCTTGCCGGTAAACAAGCCTTCATCCGTCAGTATCCTCACGATATACATTCCACTTTCAAACTGATGGGTTTGGATTTTACGCTCTCCGGCATCCAATATTTCAGAATAAACAACCCTTCCGGTAATATCGCTGATGTGAATTTGCTTCATCTGCGCCGGACTTTGCAGGGTTATCAAATCCTCTGCCGGGTTGGGAAACAGTCTGATATCACCGGCTTCCAGGTCTGTGACGCTGACATCGGTGAGTACATACGAGGTGACACCATCGGTGATTTCCCCTTCTTGTGACAGGGTGAACTGGAGATTTCCTTCGGGAAGCAACCATTGGCCATCTTCGGTACCATCATCTTCGGTGATGCCCCATTGATAAGTGCCGGGGTAAACATCCAGTGTCACCGTCCAAACGTTATCCATTCCTGGTATCAGATCCACATCTATCCATTGGGGGTCGGTCATCTCTCCTTTAATGCGCAACGCCTCATAGGATCCTGTTTCATCAGTCACAGTGAACAGCACCGGGAATGAATCGGGCGTATCGTCATAGAGGGGAAGCTCTGTAAGAATTCCACCTCCGGTGGTAGCCACCCATAATCCAAAAGCAGCGCCGTCGCTGTTGTTTTCAGGATGCAGGAACCCGGATGCCACAGCAACAATGGCTTCACCTCCCAACCCGAGAGTTTCCAGGGGAACTTGATAAGTAGCCAGGGTTTCGGTACCGCTTGCGTCCCTTACCTCAATGATATCATCCTGGGTTTCCAGTGTGAGGTATCCCGCAAAATCACCATATTCAAAATCAAACAAGGCATCTTCACCATCCTGCTCCCATATGCTTACATGGGGAGCATCGGTGGATCCATGAAAGGCAAGCATTTGGGTATGCTCATCACTGCCGGATGCCATTTGCCCCTCATGTAAAAAGAGTTCAAGAGGCTTGAGAGGATCGTAGCCTGTGTCACTGTAAATTCCATTCAGTACGGCAATTTTTGGTCCGGCACCGTCGATATAGAGGGGTAGCTCGTCAAGGATGATCGTGCGGTCGCCCGAAGAGGCAACTTGTAATGTCAGATCATAATTTGCAGGGATATCCAAAAACGTGCTTGCATGGCGGAAGTAAAGGTTATCGACAAATGATTTGCCATTGACAAGAATGTCAAGATTAGCCAGGGCGGCATCAGCAGCATTGTGAATCAGCTGCATCTGTGCCATGGGCCATTCATCCTGGTTGGCAAACAGGTCGAATACATCCATTTCTCCATCCACTTCAAGTACACGGTTGGGCTCTCCGGGCCATTCACCACCTTCCCAGCCTTCATTGACAAAGTACTTGTACTCATGTGCGCCTTCTTCCACTTCCAGCGATATGGTATAAACCATGGGGTCATCATCCGATGGCTCCATCAGTTGGTTTTCCATATCTGAGCCAGGCTCCGGCCACTCAATCATGGATCCGGTAATATAGAGATTGTCAACCTCGGGATCAAAAACCAGTGAGGGGACATTACTCATATCCACATGGAAGTTAACTGTATGTACTACCGGTGGTTCATATTCGGTATCAAAATACAGAGCAATGTTGGGGTGTCCGTCGCGGTTGGTAATAGAGCCAGTAACAGGTGGATTTTCAGGGTCAATCATCTCGCTATCCGAATTGAACTGCACCGTACGGCTGGGCTTATCCGGGGTTTCCGAAATGAAAAACTTATCATCGGAACTGTGATACTGATCTTCAAATTCGCGGTGGGTTGTCATCAGGATATTGCCCCCCTGATATTCAAAAGGCTCTTCAAACGGGATATAGATTTCATTCTCACCCGCAGGGAAATCCACGGCCCCTTCAAATACAAGCTGTTCGTTGTCAACAGCCATAAAAGCTTCCGGGAGTTGATCCTCCTGTGTATGGGTTATGTAAATCCTGACATCCTTATTGGGGAGGTTGCTGTTAAAACTATTGAAAAAGACAACCCCTGTGATGGCCCCATCGTCAAGACCAATTTCATCTTCAAAGTAAATGGTCTGGGCAAGGCTGTTTTTCCACCAGAAGTCGAATGGCAGGCGATAGCCGGGCAACAAATCCTGATCACCAATGGTAACCACCTGTGTACCTTCAGAAAGCACATTGATACTCAAAAGGTCGGTTTGGTTGTTGTCGGGGTTGGCATCACCCTCCAGTTCAACCTCTCCATAGATTTGCATATTCCCCTGGTGCCCGGGCTCCGGAGTCCATGCCAGCAGATAATCCATTTCTTCACCGGGTTCAATATACTCCCCTGCAACAGTGGCCAGCAGGTTGTCATCCTGGTCCCGGAGATTTACCTGGTAGTCGTCCTGGGCAACAAATCCAGGATTGAGGACTCCAATGGTATACACAGACTCCAAACCTACCGAGGGGGTAAAGTTACCCGCGATATGGGTTGCAGCCAGGTCATCATCGGCAGGTATAAAACAGCCAATGTTGGCCTGCCAGCCAGGTCTTGTAATACTGTGGTCAGAAGTAAAGTGGAAAGTAAGTGCTCCGGTGCTATGGGTTGAAGTAATATCCACCAACTCGTCGGGTACACCAGAACCAGAGAACTGACCCACCAGGTAACCCGGGTCTGTTTCATCTCCATCATACACGGTGAGAAAGTCGTAATTGGTCTCGGTATTAAACTCCACAAACTGCATATTGATTTTGGCACCTTCATCTTCAGGGAAGAAAGTCAGCACATGATCCTCATTGTTTTCATAATTATTATCAGGTCCACCCGAGTCAAAGAAGGTGCCTTCGCATGTGGTAACCGTACCTGAATGCATAAACACAGCCCCTTCGGCGGCCAGCAGCACTTCTTCAGAGGTTGCTGAAGCACCAGCTCCCTGATCGTTGACAGGTACAATGGTGTAAGAGTAAAAACCAATGCCGGGGAGGGTTTCATCCAGCAACACTGTTTCAGAAGCATCCACCTCAAAAGTTGCATTGTCGGGGTTACGGGTTATCTGGTATTCGATCAACGACTGGGGATCGTAGTATCCCAGGTTTTGTCCTTCAGTGGGGGCATCCCAGGTAAGATATCCGTTATTGTCATCATCTACCAGTTGGATGTTGGACACAGCACCCGGGGTATCGGAACCAATAAATACGGTAACATTGGACGGGGGACCATCACCAGCCGTATTAGCGGCTCTGAGCTGATAGGTATAATTTCCGGCCTCATCCAAATCGGTATCGGTATAACTCATATCTTCACCAATAACCGGGTCATCAAAAGCCATGACCATCTCCCCGTCACGGAAAATTTTCACACTGTCCAGCTCGGTAAGAGTTTCACCATCAAAGGTCAGAGACGGGTTGGTCCACGTTAACTGGGCCGATAATGCTCCCTGTGGGTCAGCAATAACTTCCAGGTCAACAACTTCGTCGGGAGCGTCGGGGTCTGCAGCATCCAGGATGGGGTCAAAGCCAAAGATGGCTTCTGCATCTGTGCCATTGGGGTCGAGCCATGTACTCAGCCGGGTGGCATCAGTGTCGCCACCGGTCCAGGAAACACCCAGACGGCCGTACCAGTCGGGGTCGGTATTGCCACAAGCGGCATAACCCCCATGCAATTGTCCAAGCACACGCCCTTGCGGGTCATAAATAGGTGAACCAGAAGAGCCTGGCTCAGTGGTGCTTTCACCACTCCATGGACCTACGCGCCAATGCGTGGTGCCAGAGCCCGGGTCACCCAGATAGCTGGCTGCCTGTACTCCGCTTTCTGCCCAGCTAAACTTTTTAATATCGGCACTGGGGTGGTGTATCCCTACTACTGTGCCTTCAATGATATCCTCCATGGAGCGATTCCAACCTGAAAAATATACATTATATTCTTCGGGTATGTAATCATTGAACTCCATCAACCAAAAATCAGAGTTGGAGTGACGCGCCCGGTCAACGGCTCCTGATACGGCATCATGTGATGGAATTTCATCGGGATCTTCACAGGTTTCACTTTGCCAATTGAACCAGAAAACCAGGTTAGAAGGGTTGCTATGGCAGTGATCGGCCGACAAAAAGTAAGGCGTACCATCATTCTCGGTGTTGTTGACCAGCGAACCCGTACAAAAGCCGTTTCCGCCTGTCACCAGCATCCCAACAGAACGGATTTGGTCCTCCCAACCTTCGCTTTCAGGACAGGCCACGTTGTAGTTGCACCACCCCGAATCGCCAAATCCTTTGTCAAAGTAAGAACCCGGACCACGGTATCCATGGGTTACACGCCATAGGTTTAGTTCCCCTTCAAAAGCCACGTCCACAGGCTCAACATACTCAATAATAATTTCATCCCCACTAACCAGGGTGGTGGCAAAGGAACCATCTTCCTGGTTGTTTTGATGGGTAAAAGCACCCAACACTTCTTTTCCATCCGGCCTGTATATAAACAGGCGCGCACCTTCAGGCAGGTGGTAGCGATCAAAGGTAAGGTTGATGGAGAGCGCCCCTTTACTTATAACGCCCAATTGCCAAACACGGGTGCCATCATCAAGCTTTGCCCATTTACCGGAATTGGCAGGGTTTAAATCTACATAAAGGTTTTCTCC
The DNA here is from genome assembly GCF_007134575.1 of Natronospira sp. NCBI lineage: Bacteria > Pseudomonadati > Pseudomonadota > Gammaproteobacteria > Natronospirales > Natronospiraceae > Natronospira > Natronospira sp. The sequence goes on along the minus strand of NZ_SLKM01000118.1, from coordinate 422 downwards.
AAAACGAAAAGGTACATCCGGGATGGTATCCCAGATTTTGTCCTCCTCCTTCAGAGCATCCACATCCACATAAGGAGCCTTGAAATACTCCACAGATGATAATTGCATTTTACTTTCGGGTTTCAACCCCGGAGGTGTGCCACCCTGGTTGAGTTGTGCCTGCAGGCCGGAGCCAAATGCAAGCATCAACACCAATACGGCACTGAAAAAGGTAATTCTTCTCAACATGTTATTAAGTTTTGGTTTAACAATAAAACAGCCCTAAAGATACAATTTTAATGACATGAATCCATGTTAAACCACACAAAAAAGGGAGGCCGGTGGCCTCCCTTTTTTTAATATTCAAATGAAATTCAGCATGTTACTGAACCTGTAGTTTGCGGGTGAATACGCCCTCATCGGTGGTTATATTCACAATATAG